>NZ_JASJSQ010000184.1:0-534 GCF_030236855.1 Stenotrophomonas maltophilia group sp. Smal13 | reverse complement strand
CGGCGCTGCTGACCCTGTACGACCTGAGCAAGCCGGTGGAACCGGCCCTGCGCATTGAAGGCATCCGCCTGCTGTTCAAGGAAGGTGGCAAGCGCGGCGTGTGGCTGCACCCGGATGGCATGGACGATGCCGAGCGCGCGCGCTTCAAGCCGCGTGCGCCGAAGGGCCTGGAGGGCGCGGCCTGCGCGGTGATCACGCTGAGCGATCGCGCCAGCGAGGGCACCTATGAAGATGTGTCTGGCCCGACCCTGGTGAGCGGCCTGAAAAAGCTGGGCGGCGAGGTGGTGGCGGCCGAGGTATTGCCGGATGGCATCGAGCCGTTGGCGGGCCACCTGCAGGCGTTGGCTGCCAAGGGCGTGCGCCTGTGCCTGTGTACCGGCGGTACCGGACTGGGTCCGCGTGACCTGACCCCTGAGGCGCTGCGTTCCTTGAACGCACGGCCGGTGCATGGCTTGGCGCAGATGGTGCGGGCACTGAGCGCACAGCACACGCCGATGGCCTGGCTGAGCCGCGCCGAGGTGGTGCAGCTGGGCA
>NZ_JASJSQ010000183.1:0-653 GCF_030236855.1 Stenotrophomonas maltophilia group sp. Smal13 | reverse complement strand
AACAACGAAACAACAGCAACGGGCAAAAGCCGCTGGCGTGTGCACGGCAGCGGCGGTATTCGGGGGCAGCGCTCTTACGTGATGCGGTCGGCGGCCTCGGCCAGCAGGCGCCATGCCTTCAGCACGGCGTGCAGTTCATCCATGGAAAGCTCGCCGAACACGTCCTGGCGCAGGCCGATCAACTGGTCTTCCAGCTCGCTGACCAGCGCGTGTCCCGCGTCGGTCAGCCACAGCAGGTTGGCGCGGCGGTCGCTGGCGTCGCTCTCGCGGCGGACCAGGTCGCTGGCGCACAGCTTGTCCAGCAGGCGCACCAGGGAAGGACCCTCCATGCCCAGCTGCTGGGCCAGCGCCACCTGGCGGATGCCACCGCCGGAGCGGCCGATCATCAGCAGCGGCATGGTGCAGGCGGTGGAGATGCCGTAGCTGCCGAGCCGGCTGTCGGCCAGGCGCTGCCACTGCCGCCCTGCGTACAGCAGGCCGGAGCTGAGCTGCATCTGCAGCACGGTGCGTTCGTCGAGGGGGCGGTCCATAAGAGATAGATAGGATACTACTAATTTCATTCCTATCAATAGGTTTTTCTGAATGGGCGGGGTGTAGTGAGGAAAGCGTTGCGCCTGCATGGTGTCGGGTGGGGCAGCAGGGGCCGGACGGGG
>NZ_JASJSQ010000182.1:0-772 GCF_030236855.1 Stenotrophomonas maltophilia group sp. Smal13 | reverse complement strand
CGAGAGCCGGCGTGGGCCGCCGTGCGAGCCTAGATCTCGACGATCCGTAACCAGGATCGCGACGATCGCCATGTAGCTTGGCGCCCACGCCGGAATCTCCCTTGATCCGCCCGAACAGTTGCTGGAGCGACCACTCGAAGCGATAAGACTGGGCAAGCGGGGGAGCTCTCGACCCTTCCAGACTATACGGAGTCAGGTGATGAACGGGATCGGGATTGATGTCAGCAAGCGTCAGCTGGATATCGGTACGACGGACGGAGAAACCCTGCAGGTCAGCAACAACCGCTCCGGGTTTTCTGAACTGGATGTTTGGCTGAAGAAGCGTCCGACCCGCCAGATCGTGCTTGAAGCCACGGGTGGCTATGAGCAGCCGGTGCTGGATTTCCTGCACAAGGCCGGTCATCCGGTGGCCCGTGCCAATGCCTTGCGCGCCCGGAAACTGGCTCAGGGGTTGGGTCAGACTGCCAAAACCGACCGTTTGGATGCCTACGCGTTGGCGCAGATGGCCGCCCTGGTGAAGCTGCCTCCCTATCAGCCGCTGCAGCCTTGGCAGCAGAAGATGCGGGAGTTCGTTCGGGCACGTCGGCAGGCGATGGACGCCCTGACCATCGCGCGGCAGCAGCAGGAAATGGTGCTTGATCGTGAACTGCGCCGACTACTGCAGGGCAACATCACCCGCCTACAAACGTTGGCTGAGCGTCTGGGCAAGCAGATCGCCGAGCAGGTTGGTCAGCAGCCTCAACTGAAGACGCTGAAGTCGATGAAGGGCGTA
>NZ_JASJSQ010000181.1:0-785 GCF_030236855.1 Stenotrophomonas maltophilia group sp. Smal13 | reverse complement strand
CCCGATCTGTGCCCGATCTGTGCCCAAAGCGGCGCTTGCGCGGCCGCTTCCTACCTGCCAGACTCGCCAAAAAGGGCGGTTGAACTTCCTATACCCCGGCCCTGACCTCCCAGGGTGGTCAGGCCCGGCACTTCGCCGCGCGATCGATCGCAACCACAAGGAGGCCCCATGCGCCGCATCCTCATCCTGCTCGCCACCCACCTGCTCACCCTCGGCCTGGGCTTCGGCCTGGGCGTCTATCTCCTGCCGATCCTGATCGCCCCCGATGACCCGCCGGTTGCGCAGGTGCAGGCGGCCATGAAAGACGCCCCCTACCGCACCACCTTTCGCCGCGACCTCAAGGGCAGTGATGCGGTGCATTGGGCGGAAGGCAACGTCAGCGTCAGCCCGCGCCAGGTCGCGTTCGACGGCAAGATGGGTCCGGGTCCGGATTACAAGGTGTACCTGGTCCGTGACTTCGTCGACAACAAGGCCGATTTCCTGAAGATCAAGGCACAGGCCCAGCGCATCGGCGAGGTGAAGACCTTCAACCGTTTCCTGGTGGACGTGCCTGAAAGCGTCAACGTGGACGATTACACCACCGTAGTGGTGTGGTGCGAACGGTTCGAGCAGTTCATTTCCGCCGGGCAGTACCGCACGCCGGGTTGAACAACATCCCAAGCATCTGGGCGAAGAGCAGCCGAGCATGGCTCGGCTCTACTGTAGAGCCGAGCCATGCTCGGCCTACCGTAAGAAAGAGGCGGAGCCGGCCGATAAGCCGGGTTCTGTCGTGGACAGTCATTCCT
>NZ_JASJSQ010000180.1:0-881 GCF_030236855.1 Stenotrophomonas maltophilia group sp. Smal13 | reverse complement strand
CATCCCGGCCCATGCCGTGCCTCACAAGGGCGACGACGAGTACCGCTTCAGCGATGGCGCGGCGATCCGCACCCTGCTGATCGACCCCAAGCTGCGCAAGGCGCTGTCGGTGGGCGTGCTGGTCATCGTTGCCCTCGGCGACGGTTACGCCCTGCTGCCGCGTGCCGCTGCCGAAAAAGTGCGTGAACGCGCCCCGGAGGCGATCATCGTCGACCACGGCCAGCCGGGCTCGACCGCCGAGATCTCCACCGGCAATGCCGAGGACGACGCCTACTACGCGCAGTTCCAGGTGCCGGACGACCTGGTCTGGTAAGCCAAAAAGGGGACGGAGGGGATTAAGCCGCAAATGGCCTGCTCCGGCCCGTCTGCCTTCTGCTCAGCTTGCTGAAGGCCCGCCGGTCATGGCTCGGCGCTACCGTTTACTGCGCGGCGTATCGTCCCCATATCAGGCGACACACCTGCGGAGGATGGCCATGGCCACCGGTTGGGCGGGAGACGGCGCGGTCCAGGACCAGATCGACGCCACCGTCGACGATGCGATCGCCCGCGCGCGGCGCCAGCTGCGCGAGGGTCCTGGTCTGGAACATTGTGAGGAATGCGACGCGCCGATCCCGTTGGCGCGGCGCCAGGCCGTGCCCGGGGTACGGCTGTGCGTGGCGTGCCAGCAGGCGCATGACGACGAAGCGCAGGCGCATGCCGGCTACAACCGGCGTGGCAGCAAGGACAGCCAGTTGAGGTAAAGGTTGTTCGGCAGGGCTTGCAGCCCTGCACCTGCCGAAGCCTTCAAGCCAAGGCAACTTCAACGTCAAAAGCGGGCATTCCGCAGGTAGGCGGGACGGTGTGGGTAGGCAGGACACGCCGTAAAACCCCCTCCGGGGTCC
>NZ_JASJSQ010000017.1:0-73114 GCF_030236855.1 Stenotrophomonas maltophilia group sp. Smal13 | reverse complement strand
GGGACGTACTTGCGGCGTCCCCGCACTCCGACACCGCCCCGCCAAACCACGGAATACCCGCTTCTGACGTTGACGTTGCTTGAAGGCTTCGGCAGGTGCAGGGCGCAGCCCTGCCGAACCCAACCGACTTCCGCCACTTGCGGTGGCGGCGACGGCCCACTAGCCTTCGGCCGTCGTTCACCACCCAAGGACCGCCCGTGAAACACCGTCATCTCCTGCTGGCCTCGGCAATCGCCGCCGCCACGCTGGCCCTGGCCGCCTGCAAGAAGGAAGCTGCGCCAGGCACCGATACCGCCAGCAGCAGCGCCCCGGCCGGCGAAACCGCCGACCAGTTCGTGGCCCGCATCAATGCCGAATTCAAGGCCGCCTACCCGGAGATGACCTCGGCGCAGTGGCTGTCCTCCACCTACATCAACAGTGATTCGGAACGCATCGCGGCCAAGGCCAACGAGCGCTCGCTGACCCAGCTCAACAGCTGGATCGAACAGGCCGCCAAGTTCGACGGCAAGCCGATGAGCGAGGACAGCAAGCGCGCGATCCACCTGCTGAAGCTGATGTCCTCGATGCCGGCACCGCGTGACCCTGCCAAGCTGGCCGAGCTGACCCAGATCGCCACCCGCATGGAAGGCAGCTACGGCGCCGGCAAGTACTGCACCGATACCAACGATCCCAACTCCTGCCGCCAGCTGGGCGAGCTGGAGCAGGTGCTCGCGCGCAGCCGCGACTACGACAAGCAGCTCGATGCCTGGCAGGGCTGGCACAGCACCACCAAGAGCATGCGCGGCGACTACCAGAAGTTCGTCGGCCTGGTGAACGAAGGCGCCAAGGGCATGGGCTTCACCGATGCCGGCCAGATGTGGCGCAGCGGCTATGACATGCCGCCGGAACAGATCGGCCCGGAAACCGATCGCCTGTGGGAACAGGTCAAGCCGATGTACGAGCAGCTGCACTGCTACGCACGCGGCAAGCTGGACAAGACCTACGGCAAGGACAAGGCGGAAGTGGGCAATGGCCTGATCGCCGCGCACCTGCTGGGCAACATGTGGCAGCAGGACTGGTCGAATCTGTGGGACCAGCTGGAGCCGTATCCGGGTGCCGGCAGCCTGGACATCACTGCAGCGCTTGAAAAGCAGTACCAGACCAACCTGAGCGCGGCGCTGGCCAAGGCCGGCAAGGATGCCAACGTAGCGGCGCAGTACAAGGCACAGCGCGAGGCCGAACTGCGTACCGCCAGGCAGATGACCGAGCGCGCCCAGGACTTCTACGTGTCGCTGGGCATGCCGTCGCTGCCGCAGTCGTACTGGGAAAAGACCCAGTTCATCAAGCCCGACGATCGCGACGTGGTCTGCCACGCCAGCGCCTGGGACATGAACATGGAAGGCGATGTGCGCACCAAGATGTGCATCAAGCCGAACGAAGAAAACTTCACCACCATCTACCACGAGCTGGGCCACATCTATTACGACCTTGCCTACAACCCGCTGCCGCCGCTGTTCCAGGGCGGTGCCAACGATGGCTTCCATGAAGCGATCGGCGACACCATCGTGCTGGCGATGACGCCCAAGTACCTCAGCTCGATCGGCCTGGTTGATGCGCCGACCGAAAGCCGCGAAGCGGTCATCAACAACCAGATGCGCATGGCGCTGTCGGGCGTGTCGTTCCTGCCGTTCGGGCTGATGATCGACCGCTGGCGCTGGGGCGTGTTCGATGGCTCGATCACCGCCGACAACTACAACAAGGCGTGGTGGGACCTGAAGGCCAAGTACCAGGGCGTGGCGCCGGCCAGCACCCGTGGCGAGGAGTTCTTCGATCCGGGCGCGAAGTACCACGTGCCGGGCAACACCCCGTACACCCGCTACTTCCTGGCGCGCATCCTGCAGTTCCAGTTCTACAAGGGCCTGTGCGACGCGTCCGGCTACAAGGGCCCGCTGCATGAGTGCACCTTCTACGGCAACAAGGAAGCCGGCCAGAAGTACTGGGCGATGCTGAGCAAGGGTGCCAGCCAGCCGTGGCAGGCCACGCTGAAGGAGCTGACCGGCACCGACAAGCTCGATGCCGGCCCGATGATCGAGTACTTCACCCCGGTCAACGAGTGGCTGAAGCAGCAGAACGAAGGCCAGATGTGCGGCTGGCAGGCCAACGCGGCCCCGGCGGCGAAATGAGAAAAGGGGCGGGTCCGCGAGGATCCGCCCCTTTCCGGTAGTGCCGGCCGCTGGCCGGCAACTGCACGGTGGACATCTGTCTGGCAGCCGGCCAGCGGCCGGCTCTACCGAAATGCCTGTCAGCTGTTCTTCTTCGCGGCCATCGCTGCGGCCAGCTCGGCCTTGAATTCCTCGAAGGTCTGGCCCTTCTCCTTCGCTTCGGCCTGCGCGGCATCGCGCAGCGCATCGGAGTACATGAGGCGCACCGGCGTGCCGTTGCGCTCGTGCAGTTCACCGGCCTGCATGATCAGCGCCAGCACCTGCGCAGCGCTCTCGCTGTGGCCAGCGATGCGGCCGTCCATGCCCAGCACCCATTCGCCGTCACGGCGCACGACACCGGCCAGCAGGGTGCGCTGCGCATCGCGCAGCTCGGCATGCGGTTCCACCGGCGATGCCTGCGCGGCGGCCTTGTTGGCGGCCTGCTTTTCCTGGCGACGGCGCTGGTCGCGGCGGGTCTTGGAGCTGGTGGACATGGTGCGGTACCGCTGCGAAGGGGGGCGCAAGGATAGCGCACCCCGCCCGCAGCGCTGCTTCACGCGTGCTCGATCCAGTACGGTCAGTCCAGCACCTTGCCGTGCCGCCAGTAGCCCATGAAGGTGATCGCGCGACGGTCCAGCCCGCAGTCACGCACCAGATGGCGGCGGATCGCCATCACCGCACCCGCCTCGCCGGCCACCCAGGCATACAGCGGCCCGGCCACGCTGGCATCGGCCTGCTCCCAGAGGATCTGCGTATCGACGTCGATCTCCTCCAGCGCATCGCCAGCAGCCACGCTCGAGGTCGCTGACAGCCGTTCCTGGACCGCCTGCAGCAGCGGCTGGCCATAGGCGGCCTGCCCACGCGGCAACCACACCAGCTCGGCGGTGCCCGGCGCTTTCAACGGCACCGCATCGCCGGCCTGGGCCACTTCCAGCAACGCCAGCGTGCGCGGCGGATCAGGCATGGCCGCCAGCTCTTCGAGGATGCCCGCCACCGCAGGTAACGCCGTTTCATCGGCCACCAGCAGTACCTGGCCGACACCGGCCGGTGGCTTCCACTCCCAGCCTTCGCTGCTCTCGGCACAGTCGGCGTCGGGGGCCAGCAGCACCACGCGATCGCCCGGCCGTGCATGCATGGCCCAGCGCGAAGCGGGTCCGGTCACCCCGTGGATGACGAAATCGACGTCGACCTCGCCCTGCTCGGCGCGCAGCTGGCGGATGGTGTAGGTGCGCATCGGCGGGCGCTGATCGTCCGGCAGGGACCGGTAGCGCGGATACCAGTCGTCACCGCTGGGGACCTGCGGCACCTCCTGGCCGGGCAAGGGGAAGAACACCTTGATGCGCTGGTCCGGGCCTTCGGTCTTCATCCGCGCCACGTCGGCACCGGTGAACACCATGCGGTCCAGGGAAGGGGAAAGAACGCGGCGCTCCTTCAGCGCCACCTCGAACAGGCGGTAGGTCTGCTGCGCAGCCATGGGGGAACCTCATGCAACGACATCGGATTGGCTGGCTGTCGTGCATCCACGCACCGGCTGGCTGGAATGCCCAGCCTAGTCCGGTGGTTTCCCGTCGCAAGCGCTGCCGGCGTCGCGGCCTGCCCTACCCCTGCACGCTGCTCAGTGACCCGTGCAGACTGCCTGTGCCGCACGTTCACGCTGGTGTTCCCAGTACCAGAACACGAAACCAGCACCGAAGAACGCAGCCTGGCCCAAGGCCAGGTGCAGCGGGCTGGCGCTCAGCAGCGGCGATACCACGCCGGCCACCACGGTGCTGATCATCAGCTGCACGAAGGCCTGCAGCGACGAGGCCAGGCCGCGCTGGTGCGGGTACATGTCCAGCACCGCCAGCGCCAGGATCGGGAAGATCAGCGCCATGCCCATGCCGCCCAGGAAGATCGGCAGCACCGCCCACGGCAGCACGAACTGCGGGGCCAGCGCCACGTAGCCGACGTTCAACAGCACCGACAGCGCGCACAGGCCGAAACCGATGGCGACCTGGCGGGTAGGCGTGGTGTGCCCGGCCATGCGCCCAGACAGGAACGAGCCGGTGGTCATGCCGCCGATGGTAGGGATGAACAGCCAGGCGAAGCCGCCCTCGCCCAGATGCAGGTGCTGCATCACGAACACCGGCGCCGAGGAGATGTACAGGAAGATGCCACCGAAGCCGATGCTGCCGGCCAGCGCCAGGCGCAGGAAGCGCGGGTTGAAGCCGATGCGCAGGTAATCACGCATCAACGTGCGCGGCGACAACGGCACGCGCGCTTCAACCGGATGGGTCTCCGGCAGGTAGCGCGCAGTGGCCGCCAGCAGGACCAGCCCGAACACCACCAGGAACCAGAAGATCAGCGGCCAGCCAGCGCCACTGAGCAGGATCCAGCCACCGATGATCGGTGCGATGGCCGGGGCGATGCCGAACAGCATCGACACCTGGCTCATCAGGCGCTGCGCGTCGTGGCCATGGTAGAGATCGCGGATCACCGCGCGGCCAACGATCATGCCGACACCCGCCGACAGGCCCTGCAGCGCGCGGAACGCCAGCAGCGTGGTCAGGTCGGTGGACAGCGCGCAGCCGACCGAGGCGCCGACGAACACCACCAGGCCACCGAGGATCACCCACTTGCGGCCCCAGGCATCGGACAGCGGGCCGTGCGCCAGGCTCATCAGGCCGTAGAACAGCAGGTACACGCTGATGGTCTGCTGCACCGCCACTTCGTCCACCGCCAGGCGCTGGGCCAGCTGCGGGAACGCCGGGAAGATGGTGTCGATCGAGAACGGACCGAACATGGCCAGACCGGCGAGCAGCAGGGCCATGCGGCGGGTGGAGGGAGCAACAGCGGCGGTCATGGGGAAGGCGTCCGGCAGGGCCATGCGCGGCACGCACGGCGGGCGCCGGTCCCCTTCTGCAGGGACGGCGCCAGATGAATTCGGGTATCCACCCATCATAGGTGTGGATTGCGCCCGATGCCATGCAGCGGTGCACAAAACGCACGACCGGGCCATCGGCCATTCAGGCGCGGCGGCCATGCCTGGAGGCGGCCGGCGGGCCCGCAACGGGCTATAATCAGCGGGCAACACGGTGGGAGAAGCGGAACACCGCTGCCGAAGGCGCAACGCCCGTAATCGCTCAGGCCCGATACCACCCGTAACAGAACTCTGGAGAGACCGGTTCGATCCGGCGCCGAAGGGGCACGAAGCTGCGGTCCGCCGCGCTTTTAAACTCTCAGGCAAAAGGACAGAGGGGCGCCCCGCAGACCGCCGACCGGCGGCTTGTGCCCGTGCGTGTGCCCTTTCCTGACGGATCCTTCGCCATGTCCCAGAACACCCCTTCCCTGCGTGAGCTCGAGCACCACAATGCGTTCGTCGAGCGCCACATCGGCCCCAACGACGCCGAGATCGCGCAGATGCTCGATGTCGTCGGCCACGCGTCGCTGGATGGCATGACCGATGCCATCGTACCGGCCAAGATCAAGTCGCCGGTGCCGCTGGCGCTGCCGGAGTCGATGACCGAAGTGCAGGCACTGGCGAAGATCCGTGCGATCGCCGACAAGAACACCGTGCTGCGCAGCTTCATCGGCCAGGGCTACTACGGTACCCACACGCCGAACGTGATCCTGCGCAACATCCTGGAAAACCCGGCCTGGTACACCGCCTACACCCCGTACCAGGCGGAAATCTCGCAGGGCCGCATGGAAGCGCTGATCAACTTCCAGACCCTGTGCGCCGACCTCACCGGCATGGAAATCGCCAACGCCTCGCTGCTGGACGAAGCCACTGCCGCCGCCGAAGCGATGACCCTGGCCAAGCGTTCGGCCAAGTCGAAGTCGGACACCTTCTTCGTGCACGACGCCGTGCACCCGCAGACGCTGGAACTGCTGCGCACCCGCGCCGAGCCGATGGGCATCGTGCTGCGCGTCGGCACTCCGGCCGAAGCGCTGGAAGCGGAAGCCTTCGGCCTGCTGCTGCAGTATCCGGACACCTTCGGCCAGGTCGGCGACTACAAGGCGCTGGTCGATGCCGTGCACGCACGCGGCGGCCTGGTGGCCGTGGCCACCGACCTGCTGGCCCTGACCCTGCTGGCCGCCCCGGGCGAATGGGGCGCGGACATCGTGGTCGGCAACAGCCAGCGTTTCGGCGTGCCGTTCGGCTTCGGTGGCCCGCACGCCGCCTTCATGGCGTGCCGTGACGCCTACAAGCGCTCGATGCCGGGCCGCCTGATCGGCGTCTCGATCGACGCGCAGGGCAACCCGGCCTACCGCCTGACCCTGCAGACCCGCGAGCAGCACATCCGCCGCGAGAAGGCCACGTCCAACATCTGTACTGCACAGGTGCTGCTGGCGGTGATGGCGTCGATGTACGCCGTCTACCACGGCCCGGAAGGCCTGACCCGCATTGCCCGCCGCACCCATCGCCTGGCCTCGATCCTGGCCGCAGCGCTGCGCAATGCAGGCGTGCAGGTCGGTGGCGACTTCTTCGACACCCTGCATGTCACCGGCGTGCACGCCGATGAGATCCACGCCAAGGCCCGCGCCGCCGGCTACAACCTGCGCGCGATCGACAGCGACTCGGTCGGCATCAGCCTGGACGAGACCACCACCCGCGCCGACATCGTTGCCGTGGCTGCCGTATTCGGTGCCGCACTGGATGTCGACGCGCTGGATGCCAGCACCGCCGATGCGCTGCCGGCCTGCCTGCTGCGCCAGTCCGCATTCCTGACCCACCCAGTGTTCAACACCCACCACAGCGAGCACGAACTGCTGCGCTACCTGCGTTCGCTGGCCGACAAGGACCTGGCAATGGACCGCACGATGATCCCGCTGGGCTCGTGCACCATGAAGCTCAACGCCACCGCCGAGATGATCCCGGTGACCTGGCCGGAGTTCTCGCAGATCCACCCGCTGGTGCCGGCCGACCAGGCGCTGGGCTACAAGGAACTGATCGACACGCTGGAAGCGATGCTGGTGGAATGCACCGGCTACGACGCGGTCAGCCTGCAGCCGAACTCCGGCGCGCAGGGCGAGTACGCCGGCCTGCTGGCGATCCGCGCCTACCACCGCTCGCGCGGTGAGGAACATCGCGATATCTGCCTGATTCCGGACTCGGCGCACGGCACCAACCCGGCCTCGGCACAGATGTGCGGCATGAAGGTGGTGGTGACCAAGACCGATGCCAACGGCAACGTCGACGTCGAGGACATCCGCCTCAACGCCGAGAAGTACAGCGACCGCCTGGCCGCGATCATGATGACCTACCCGTCCACGCACGGCGTGTTCGAGGAGGAGGTGGTGGAGATCTGCGAGATCATCCACAAGCACGGCGGCCAGGTGTACACCGACGGTGCCAACATGAACGCCCTGGTCGGCGTGGCCAAGCCGGGCAAGTGGGGTTCGGATGTTTCGCACCTGAACCTGCACAAGACCTTCTGCATCCCGCACGGTGGTGGCGGCCCGGGCGTCGGCCCGTGCGCGGTCAAGGAGCACCTGGCCCCGTTCCTGCCGGGCAAGCTGGGTGACAACGGCCCGGTCGGCATGGTCAGCGCGGCCAGCTTCGGCAGCGCCTCGATCCTGCCGATCAGCTGGATGTACATCGCGATGATGGGCCGCGACGGCCTGCGCAAGGCCACCCAGGTCGCGCAGCTCAACGCCAACTACATCGCCAAGCGCCTGGCCCCGCACTTCAAGACCCTGTACACCGGCCGCAACGGCCTGGTGGCACACGAGTGCATCCTGGACGTGCGCCCGCTGGAGAAGACCAGCGGCATCGGAGCCGAGGACGTGGCCAAGCGCCTGATCGACTTCGGCTTCCACGCCCCGACCCTGAGCTTCCCGGTGGCCGGCACGCTGATGGTCGAGCCGACCGAGAGCGAATCGCTGCATGAGCTGGATCGCTTCATCGACGCGATGATCCAGATCCGCGAAGAGATCACCGCAATCGAAGACGGCCGCCTGGACCGCGAGGACAACCCGCTGAAGAACGCGCCGCATACCGCGACCGCGGTGACCGCTAGCGAGTGGACCCACGCCTACCCGCGCGAACTGGCTGCGTTCCCGCTGCCGAGCCTGAAGCTGCAGAAGTACTGGCCGCCGGTGGCGCGCGTGGACAACGTGTACGGCGACAAGAACGTGATGTGCGCCTGCATCCCGGTCGATGCCTACAAGGATGATGAAGTCGAGGCGTGATTCCTCGCTGCATCGGTAAACAGAACGGCCCGCGCAAGCGGGCCGTTTTCATAAGCGCGTGTGGACCAAGGTCCACACCCACAAACATCCGATCACGGGTCGGGCATCTGCCCCAGGCTCAACTGCCACGAGACACCGAAGCGGTCCTGCACCCAGCCGTAGCGGTTGCTGAAGTCATAGTCGCCGACCGGCATCAACCAGTGGCCGCCCTCACCCAGCACGCGTGCGGCACGCTCGAACTGCTCGGCGCCGGAGCACTCCACGAACAGCGAGATCGACGGTGAGAAGGTGAAATCGTGCACGTCCAGGCTGTCGAAGCACAGGTAGTGGGTTCCACCGAGCAGGAAGATGGCCTGGCGGACCTGCCCGGGCACGCCGGCACCGGCGCCGTCCGGATGGCGCTGCATTGCCAGCAGGCGGAAATCGGCGAAGGCCTCGGCATACAGGGCCAGGGCCGCTTCGGCCTGGCCGGTGAACATCAGGAAGGGGCGGCTGCGCAGCATGCGGTACTCCTGGTCGACGGGCCGCGGACGGCCCACACGATCAGGATGGCACGGCGGATGTGCAGCCCCCGTGGTAGTGCCGGCCGCTGGCCGGCAGCTTCAGTCACGCCTCGCGCATGCGCCGGGCGATGGCGCTGCTGGCGGCGATCGTGGCAGTCAGTGCCACCATCGACAGGAACTGCAGGCGGGTGTGCGACTCGCTCAGCAGCAGGCCGAAGATCAGTGCCAGAATCGCCAGCGCGCAGCAGGTCAGCCACGGGAAGCCGGTCATGCGGAACGGCAGGCGGGTACCCAGGCGATCCGCGCGGCGGCGCAGCACCAGCTGCGACACCAGCGACAGCGTCCACACCAGCAGGCAGGTGGAACCGACGATGTTCAGCAGCACCGGCAGCACCCGGTCCGGGAACAGCAGTTCCATCACCGTGGCGGCAAAGCCGAACAGCACGCTGGCCAGCACGGCGATCACCGGCACCTGGCGCGGGTCGGTCCAGCCGAGCACGGCCGGGGCTTCGCGGCGCTGCGCCAGCGAAAACATCATGCGCGAGGCGCCGTAGAGGTTGGCATTGAGCGCCGACAGCAGCGCGATCACCGCGATCAGGGTGATGGCCGTACCCGCGCCCGGGATGCGGGCAATATCCAGCACCGCAGCGAACGGCGACTTCAGCGCCTCGCTGGTCCATGGCACCACAGCGATGATCACGCTCAGCGAGCCGATGTAGAACACCAGGATGCGCCAGGCCACGGTGCGGATGGCACGGGCGATGCTGCGCTCGGGATCTTCGGTTTCGGCCGCAGCGACGGCTACGATCTCGGTGCCGCCAAAGGCAAAAACGACAACCAGCAGCGCCGCGCCGATGCCGGCCAGCCCCTTCGGCGCGAAGCCGCCATGCTCGGTGAAGTTGCTCAGACCCGGCGAAGTCACCTGCGGCAGCCAGCCCATCAGCAGCGCCACACCGATGGCGATGAAGGCCAGGATCGCCGCCACCTTGAGGATGGCGAACCAGAATTCGAACTCGCCGAAGTTCTTCACCCCGAGCAGATTGATCGCGGTGAAGAACAGCATGAAGGCCAGCGCCGCCATCGGTACCGGTATCGCCGGCCAGACCGTGGCAAGAAGCCCGGCCGCGCCGACGGCTTCGGCGGCGATCACGATCACCAGCTGCACCCACCACAGCCAGCCCACGGTGGCGCCGGCGGTAGCTCCCATGGCATCAGCGGCGTAGACCGAGAACGCGCCACTGGTCGGCTTGGCCGCCGCCATCTCGCCCAGTGCGTTCATCACGATGATCACCAGCGCACCAGCGACCAGATACGACACCAGAACCGCCGGGCCGGCCGCCTGTACACCCACGCCCGAGCCGAGGAACAGGCCGGCGCCGATGGCGCTGCCCAGACCCATCATGATCAGCTGGCGGGGCTTGAGCGAATGTCCGAGGCGGGACGGCGAAGCGGTCGGAATCGAGTTGGGCATCGGCGGGGCTGGCGGCGGGCTACAGGGGCGACACCTTACCCTGTCCCGTGCCCACGGGGATAGGCACAGCGCAGCAGGCGGCTCAGGCCAGCGCCGGCTCGCCGAAGTTGCCACCAATACGGGCCCGGTAGGCGCGCGGCGAGAAACCGGTTTCAGCCTTGAACTTGCGGGTAAAGGCGCTCTGGTCGCTGAAACCGCAGGCCTGGCCGATGCAGGCGATGCTGTCGTCACCGTGCAGCAGGTGCATGGCCATCTGGATCCGCAGCCGGGTCAGCACCTGCTGCGGGGTCATCTGGAACACCTTGCGGAAGCTGCGCTCCAGCTTCGACAGCGAGAAGCCGGTGATGTCCAGCAGGGTCTGCATGCGCACGTTCTCGGCGTAGTGCGCATTGAGGTGGGCCAGGGCCAGCCGCAGCTGCTCGTATTGGGTGCCCAGGCTGTCCTTCTGGCCGAGGTCGCGGGATATGCCGATCAGGCCCTCGATGGCCCCATCGACCACCAGCGGGCGCTTGCAGGTCAGGCACCAGCCCGGTTCGCGGTTGGCGAACAGGTGCAGCTCCATCAGGTTCTCGATCACCTCACCGGACAGCACGCGGGCGTCCTGGTCGACGTAGTCCGCACTGAGGCCGGTCGGGTAGATCTCGGCCGCGGTACGCCCGATCACGTCCTTGCGCGCGCGCAGGCCCAGCCGCCGCAGCATGGTCTGGTTGACGTGGGTGTAACGCCCCTGAAGGTCCTTGATGAAGAACAGCACATCCGGGATGGCGTCGAACAGGGCTTCGATGTCGGCGGGCTCGACTCGCATGCCACAAGCATAGCCGAGGCCCCTTGCCGGTGCGATCACCCTTGCGGGACTTGCGCTTAACGCCGCCAGGCCCACCGTGGGGGCCAGCCCCCACCGGAGAACCGGCCATGCCCCGCGGTGACAAGTCCGCCTATACCGAAAAGCAGAAGCGCCAGGCCGAGCACATCGAGGACAGCGAGCGCGAGCGCGGTGCCAGCGAAAGCACCGCCGAGCGCATCGCGTGGGCGACCGTGAACAAGCAGGACGGCGGTGGCAAGCGCAGTGGCAGTGGGCGCAAGGCGGCAAAGAAGGTCACCACCAGGAAGGTGGCTGCCAAGAAGACTGCTACGAAGAAGGCGCCGGCCCGCAAGACGGCCACGAAGAAGGCAACAAAGAAGACGGTGGCGAAGAAGGCCACCACCCCTGCATCGCGTAGTGCTGCCGCGAAGAAAGCGGCGAAGACCCGTGCGGCGAGGAAGACCGCGCGAAAGGTGGCGGCGAAGAAAGCGGCACGTACCCGCGCCAGCAGCTGAGCCCGTCAATCGGGATTGCAGCCCGCAGATCAGCCATACTTCTCCAAGCCGCTGGACGCGGCAAAGGGGAATCATCCATGAATGTCCAATGCTCCGCAGCTTTGGCAGCCCTGCTATCGATGGCACCCGCTGCGCATGCGATCACCGCCTCTGACCCACCCCACGAATCCCGTCAGGCTGCGACCGCGACTGCGGACGCCGATATTGCGCGGATCGAATCTCTCGGCCGGTCATTGTTCGAACATGATCTTGCCGCCGAACGCGCAACCGACGCACTCGTAGCGAAGGGAATGCGCAAGGATGACCGCGTTGCTGGATGGGTCACCGAACAACGCGACAACCGCTATGTCGTCAGTATCCTCGGAGGTGACAGTAGCGTGCTGTATCGGGTAGTCACCGACGACAAGGGAACGCTTGCCGGTCCTGTACAGACCCTGTCGCCACCCGAGCCACTATCGCCTTATGAGGCCGGCGCGGCAGCTGCGCGTGCACTGGCATTGAGCAGCAAGTTTCAAGCGTGCTCGAAGAACTACAACACGGTCGTGCTACCGAACGTGGACGGCACGGCAAATGCCTGGAGTGTCTACCTGCTTCCCGGCACATTCGATCCTGCAGCGGTGCCTCTGGGGGGAAGCCATCGCGTGGAAATCGCGGATGAAAAGATCACTTCCAGCCGGCCTTACACCCTCTCCTGCATCACGCTGCAGCGTCCACCGCGGAAGGGTGCCATGATGGTGACCCACCTACTCGATCCAACGCCGACCGAGGTCCACGTTTACTGGAGTCTCTGGGCACGCGCGCCACTGTTCGTGAGTACGGCCAAGGACGTGATCTGGAAGATTGAGAACGGACATATCAGCAAAGTCGTGGACTGACATCCGGTCACACCATGGACGCCCATGGTGTGACCGGCACCACAACGCTTACCGCGCAGCAGCTCAGGCTGCGCGACGCGGCACAACCGAAGCTGTGTCGCCTTCCACCTTGAACACCGACACCGACGTGGTCAGTGCATGCGCCTGTTCTTCCAGTGCGCGGCTGGCGGCGGTGGCTTCTTCCACCAGCGCAGCGTTCTGCTGGGTCACCTGGTCCATCTGCACCACCACCTGGTTGACCTGCTCGATACCGGCGGCCTGTTCCTTGCTTGCCGCTGCGATGTCGCTCATCAGCTGGGTGGTGCGCGAACTTGCCTGGGCTACGCGGGCGATCGCGGCTTCCGATTCAACGGTCACTGCCAGGCCGCTCTTCACCTTGGCAGCGGCATCTTCGATCAGTTCCTTGATCTCCTTGGCGGCGACACCGGCACGCTGCGCGAGCGTGCGCACTTCGCTGGCAACCACGGCAAAACCACGCCCCTGCTCACCTGCACGCGCCGCTTCCACCGCAGCATTCAGCGCCAGGATATTGGTCTGGAACGCGATGCCGTCGATCACCGTAGAGATTTCCGAGATGCGTGCCGAGGACTGGTCGATCTCACCCATGACCGATGCCATCTGTGCCATCGCCTGTTCGGTCTCGCGCACGGCGGCACCGGCCGCATGCGCTTCACTGTCGGCCTGACGCGCCAGCTCGGCGTTCTGGCGCACGGTGGAGGTCAGTTCCTCCATCGATGCGGCCGCTTCTTCCAGATTGGCTGCCTGCTGCTCGGTGCGGCGCGACAGATCATTGTTGCCGGCGGCCAGTTCCTGCGCCGCGTTGTTGATGCTGTCGGCAGCCACCTGGATGCCACGCACGATGCCGGTCAGCTGTGCGGTGGTGGTGTTGGCATCGTCGC
This sequence comes from Stenotrophomonas maltophilia group sp. Smal13, assembly GCF_030236855.1. NCBI lineage: Bacteria > Pseudomonadati > Pseudomonadota > Gammaproteobacteria > Lysobacterales > Lysobacteraceae > Stenotrophomonas > Stenotrophomonas maltophilia group sp. Smal13. The sequence goes on along the minus strand of NZ_JASJSQ010000017.1, from coordinate 59,695 downwards.
GCATGCGTGCGAACACGCCGTCGTACTCGCCGTCCATGCGTGCGGTCAGGTCGCCGTGCGAGATCGCGCGCAGCACGTCGGAGACATCGGCGATGCTGGCCTGCGAACTGGCCATCATGCCGTTGAGATGTTCGACCATCGCCTTGAACTGGTACTGGAAAGCAGCGGCGTCGCCTCGCATGCTGAAATCACCGGCGCGCGCGGCGCGAGCCAGCTCATCGATCTGCGCGTTGATCGCCATCAGGCTCTGCTTCACTGCGGCCAGGGTACGGGTCAGCGTGCCCTTCTCGCCCGGGTAGTCGGGCAGGTCACGGCTGAGGTCGCCGATGGCGTAGCGCTGCATCACCTCGGCCATCAGCAGTTCCACCTGCACGTGCGACTCGACCAGGCTGTTGGTGGCCTGCACCATGCGACCGAAGTCACCGGGGAATGCACTGGCGTCCATGCGATAGCGGATCGCACCGGCCTCGTGCTGTTCGGCCATCTGCAGCTGCGCGCCGATCGCCGCCTGCACGCTCTGCCGCACGCTGGCCATGGCTTCACCCAGCTGAGTCAGTTCATCGCGGCCACCAAGGCGGAACTCCTGGTCCAATTGTCCCTTGGACAGGCGCTCGGCCAGGTTCACCGCGCGGGCCAGCGGACCGGTCAGGCTGCGGCCGATCATCACCGAGGCACCAATGCCCACCAGCAGCGCGACGCCGCCCAGCACCAGCAGCTGCAGCAGGCTGCGCTCACCCAGGCGGATCGCCTCGGCGGCGGCATCACGGCTTTCCTTCTCTTCGAAGTCCACGCCATCGGACAGCGCCTTGTTCCAGCCGTTTGCCGCTTCCTGCACGGGGCCCAGGGTCAGCGCTACGGCGCCCGGGTAGTCGCCCTGCTCCATCAGTTCGCTGGTCTGCTTGTTGAGCGGGCGCGCAATGGCACGCTTGGCGGCGATGGTTTCAGCGATGGCCTTGCCGTCGGCGTCGCTGGGCAGCGCCTGGTAGGCGGTCCAGCTGGCCTCGTAGCGCTTGACCAGATCGGCGATACGCTGCTCGTCGTGGCCGCGGTCATCGCCCTGGCGGATCAGCATCTCGCGGCGCACTACCATCATCTGGTTGTTGGCATCAAGCATCTGCGACAACAGGCGCACCTTGGCTACGCTGACGTCGACCACCTGCTGCATCGCGCGCTTCTGCACGACACTGGCGGTGGCGCCGGTGGCCACCACGGCGGCAACCAGCAGCAGCAACAGGCCAAAGCCCAGCCCAAGACGCCAGGCAACCCTGACGTTCCTCAAATAGTTCATCGGTACATCCAAAACGGGGGGATGTGGCCCTATCGGCACATGTACTACTGCACTTGATATGGGCCGCGGTGTACCTCCCGAATTCGTTCATTAAAGTGAAGAGTCAGATGATTCCTGGAACGCTGACGACCAAGCCAGCATCGTCGTACAAGCTACTTCTCACCGCCATCTTCACTTTGGCTAAAGTCGACATTTCGGAGAAAGGTCAGGATAAAAAGTACCATGTGAGTCATCCCCAACAATGACTCAAGCATTACCACCCATCTCCCTTGATCGTTCGCCGGCACGATATCGCCATACCCAAGCGTCGTGAACGTTGCAGTAGAGAAATAAATCGCAGAAGTCAGATCTCCGGAGATAGGCACATAATTCCGAGTCGAAATTGAGATCGGGAAAGCGATGTAGTAACCGGAGAACACAAGAATCAAGAGAATGGCAGCCGACACAAAAACTAGAGGGGCGGCGACAAGCTGCTCTCGGGTATACCGAACGTATCTGTGGCTGATGAAACCAAAGCTCGCATAGCTGACTGCAATGAGCGGCATCCCAATCCAAAGGACTACATTCAATGGGATCCACGCCCTCAACAGTGGCAGTAGTGCCGCCGTAATGACCAGCCCCATGCTCAGAATGAATCGAGAGCGACCACTGGGATCTTTGAGCTCCATCCACCTCACGAACTTCACCATCATCTTCCACACGTCAACATCTCCTCCGGTTGGCCAATGAGGAGGTAGCGGCACTGTGCAGCCATCGCTTTAGCAGAACCCACCGTTCATGCACTCTTCGCTGCAAGCGCTTCGCAGCAACGATACAACTTTCCCAGAACCTCCAAGCACTCACTACCTTCATCAGGACTAGAAGCGAATCGCTCGCTCCCCCCACATTGGCGTCTAGCCCCTCCCAATCCCACTCGAAAGGAGAATTCTCGAAAATGGAACATCGTGCTGCAGATACATAGCACTCGAACTGCCGGTCAGTGCAACTTCACCATGGGAACCTGCAGAAATCACCCCCTCCTGCCGGACATTTTATATTAAAGTCCAAGGATTCCACATCCGGCGCTCCCAATGACACTCAGAGCTTTCATCAGCAGCACCATGGACGATCTTGTGAACGAAAGACGGCTCGTTGCCAGAAGGCTCAAAGAGCTTGGCATTGAACCTGTAAATGCTGAAGCCATGCCCCCTTCCGGCCTCAACAGCTGGGATAGGATCAAAGGCGAAATAGATAGCTGCCAAATCGTGATTCTCATCTTGGGCGACAGATATGGTTGGATGCCGAATAGCGGCCATGGCGCCAACTTGGGAAAATCAGTTACACACCTTGAGTACGATCATGCGAAGGAACTCGGAAAGATCATTCTCCCGTTCCAGAAGCGACTGAGGTACGGCCTCCCTGTAGACACTTCCCGGGACGACTTTCGTCGCGAAGTTTCCGAATGGTCCGATGGCGCATTTCGACAGGAATTCGACTTCGCCGACGAGCTTTCAGAGCTTGCTGGCGCCGCCGTCATTGATCTTCTCCGAAATACGTTCCTCAAGAACCCGCCCTACCCCCGTCGTCAGCCGACGTCAATCCCACGCCCGGTGCTCTCCACCTCAAACCGTTCCACCAACAAGGACGTCCTAATTGCTGGAGCAGGGATGTCCATTGCCGCAGGAATGCCTACTGCATCGCTTCTGATCGGACTACTTTCTCACGAAATCTGGGATCAACCGAGCCAATCGGAGCGGTTCAACTTCAGTGATGTAGCCGAGTTCTACACCTTTAGATTTGGCAAAGAACAGCTGATTAATCGATTGGCGGAAGCAATGGAGAAGCTAGGAAACCCTCAACCGACATCAGCTCACAAGCACTCGGCGGCGTATTTCAGCGCGATCATTACCACCAATTTCGATAGCCTATTCGAGCAGGCTTGCGAACAGCAGGGCATTCCATACGTTGTCATGCTTCCTGGTCAGCCGCTCCCCGAGGTTGGAAATCGCCTGCCAATCTACAAACTTGCAGGAAGCTTGGATACATCAAAATCGCTTCGCCTGACTCAACAAGAAACAGCCATGGATGTGAATTCAGAGCTTGTCATGATGGCGAAGCAACTTACACGGAAGAATCCTGTAACGGTGATAGGTCACGGACTTCGCGATGGACTCATCCCTGAGATCCTCTCCCAAAGACCAGAGAGCCTTGAGGGAATAATGGTTTCTCCAATCGCAGACCCCATGGAAGAAATACTGCTCAATCGATTCCATTTGAATAAAGTCGAAATGTCAGCCAACGATTTCATGGAAGATCTGATAGGTCGGCTGTGACTTCGCAGTGAATTCAGCCAAAGGACAGCGAGGCAAGGCAGGCCCCTTCCAGTGCAATCAAGTGTAGAAGCCGCAGCACGGTGTTGCGGCTCATTTGCCTCTGCAAGGAACTACTGAAACAAGTTCCTGTGCCAGCGCCGCAAGGCCAGCGTAAAGACCGCCAAGGCAGCGCCCGGAATCAGCAGGAACAACGCCGCCACCTTCCAGAAGAAGAACGGCCACAGCCACGCGTAGTCCAGGTCGGTCAGCTTCAGTACGTCCATCGGTGGCAGCAGTTCCACCGAGGCCACGCGCCCCGCCAGCGCGGGCTCGACCTCCAGAACGGTCACCCGCAGCCACGAACGCCCGCGCGGCAGCGCATCCCCCCGGCCATAACCGAAGTACGAGGCGGCAAATCCAGCAGGCTCAACCGACTCGAGCGCACGGGTGATGCCGGAACCCGGCACGCCCGAACGCGTTTCGGCGCGGAAGTCGGTCCGATCTGTCGGGGTTTCCACGCGCAGGCGCACCTCAGGATCGATCGCCGTGGAAGTACCGTCATCCGCGTAACGCAGGCGCAGCCGCAATTGGTCATCGATGAAGCGGTAGACCGTGACCTCGGACGTCGCACCCGGGCTCAGCACCACAGGCAGCACCTGCGTGCGCGAGGCCATGTGGTTGGCGATCGCGCCCAGCACCAGCACCGCGCAGGCAAGCGCCCACAGGCTCCACAGCACCCACAGGGTGATCCGCACCACCGTTACGCCCTTCACGCTGACATCCGGGTCATCACGTCATTTCCCTGCTGGCCGTGCCGACACAGTAACGAAAAAGCCCCGCTTTCGCGGGGCTCTTACTGTCACCTACGCCGGGCAGCGCCCGGCGCTACCTCAGGCGAACGGATCCTGCAGGACCATGGTGTGGTCGCGGTCCGGGCCGGTGGAGACGATGCTGATCGGGCAACCGGCCAGCTCTTCCAGCGAACGCAGGTAGGCACGTGCGGCCGGCGGCAGGTCGTCCCAGTTGGTGATGCCGTGGGTGTTCTCGCTCCAGCCCGGGAACTCCAGGTACACCGGGGTGCAGTCTTCCCAGCCCTGCGCGTCCAGCGGCGCGTACTCGGTGCGCTTGCCGTTGTATTCGTAGGCGATGCAGACCTTGAGCTTTTCCATGCCATCCAGCACGTCCAGCTTGGTGATGCACAGGCCGCTGATGCCGTTGATGGCCACGGCGCGCTTCAGCGCGACGATGTCCATCCAGCCGCAGCGACGCGGACGGCCGGTCGAGGCACCGTACTCGGCGCCGCGGTCACGGATGCCCTGGCCGACTTCGTCGTCCAGTTCGGTCGGGAACGGGCCGCCGCCGACGCGGGTGGCGTAGGCCTTGGCGATGCCCAGCACGTAGTCGATCGAATCGGCGCCGACGCCGGAACCGGCCAGTGCACCACCGACGGTGGTGTTGGAGCTGGTGACGTACGGGTAGGTGCCGTGGTCGATGTCCAGCAGCGCACCCTGCGCGCCTTCGAACAGCACGCGCTTACCCTGCTTGCGCAGGTCGTGCAGGATGCCGGCCACGTCGGACTTCATCGGCTGCACGTATTCGCCGAAGGCCAGCGCTTCGTCGAAGGTCTTCTGGAAATCGACCGCATCGGTGTTCAGATACTTGGTCAGCACGAAGTTGTGGTAATCCAGCGCGGTGCGCAGCAGTTCTTCCAGCTGCTTCGGGTAATGCAGGTCGGCGATGCGGATGCCGCGACGCGCCACCTTGTCTTCGTAGGCCGGGCCGATGCCACGGCCGGTGGTGCCGATCGCCTTGCCGCCGGCAGCGCGCTCGCGCGCCTGGTCCAGGGCGATGTGGTACGGCATGATCAGCGGCGCGGCCGGGGAGATCTTCAGGCGCGAACGCACTTCCACGCCGGAGGCTTCCAGCTCGGCGATTTCCTTCTGCAGCGCGGCCGGCGAGATCACCACGCCGTTGCCGATCAGGCACAGCGCATCGTCACGCAGGATGCCCGACGGGATCAGGTGCAGGACGGTCTTCTTACCGTTGATGACCAGGGTGTGGCCGGCGTTGTGGCCGCCCTGGAAGCGCACGACGGCGCCGATTTCCTCAGTGAGCAGATCGACGATCTTGCCCTTGCCTTCATCGCCCCACTGGGCACCCAACACTACGACAGACTGACCCATGACGGGCTCCTCATATGTTGCGGCCATCGGGGCCGCGGACGGTTGAACCGTGGCGGGGCTGGCCAGCACCTTGAGGGCGGCTCCAAACGGGGAGCAGCCGGCGATGGAAGGCCCAGACACGGAAAAAGCCGAACGGGGAGGCCCGTCCGGCTTTTGTGCATTATCCGGGTTTCCGGGGTCGGGTGCCACCTTTCCGACGGACGGCTTCACCGGCCGGTCAGCCGCCCCGCCCGGTCGTGCCGGCCGTTGGCCGGCAATGCCAACCAAGGTTGGCATCTGCCAGAGCCGGACCACGCATGTGCCGGCCAGTCAGACGCCTCCGGTAGTGCCGGCCGCTGGCCGGCAATGCCAACCAAGGTTGGCATCTACCAGAGCCGGGCCACGCATGTACCGGCCGGTCAGGCACTACCCTTTCAATGCCGCGCCCACCACAGCAGGCTCAGGCCGGCCAGCAGCACCAGCCCGCCAAAGCTGCGCAGGGCCGGGCTGGGCAGGTCCAGCAGGCGCTCGGCCATGCGCTTCCAGGCGAACGGGGCGACGAACAGGAACAGGCCTTCCAGCACCGCCACCAGGCAGACGGCGGCGAACAGATCTTTCATGGGGACTCCGGAAAAAGCACGGGGCCCGGCATCTGGCCGGGCCCCGTGGGGTACTGCCCTGCGACCTCAGCGGTCGTTCTTCAGGTACTGCAGGAACGGGTCGTTCTTGTCGAGCACGATCACGCCGTTGCCGTCGGTCATGGAGCCACGGTAGGCCTCCAGGCTGCGGTAGAACGCATAGAACGACGGGTCGGCCGAGCCGGCCTTGCCGTAGATGCGCGCCGCATCGGCGTCGCCTTCACCGCGCAGGCGCTGTGCATCACGCTCGGCCTCAGCGATCAGCACGGTGCTGTCACGGTCGGCCTGGGCGCGGATGGTCAACGACTGCTCCTCGCCCTCCGCACGCAGCTTGGCCGCTTCCTGCTTGCGCTGGGCGCGCATGCGCTCGTACACGTCATTGATCACCTGGCTGTCGGTGGGCAGGTCCACCTGCTTGATGCGCAGGTCGATCATCTGCATGCCGAGGCCGGCCACCGCTTCGTTGATCCCCTTCAGCTGCTCGGCGATCAGCTCGCTGCGGTCGCCGGAGACCAGCTGCTGCAGGGTGCGCGAGTTGATCTGGTTGCGCAGCGAGTCGGTGATGATCGGTGCCAGGCGGGCGTTGGCGATGCGCGGATCGCCACCGGTGGCACGGAAGTAGTCACCCACGTTGGAGATGTAGCCGATGGCGAAGAAGTCGACGCTGACGTCCTTCTGCTCGGCGGTGAAGTAACGCGCCGGGGCGGTGTCGAGCACCTGGAAGCGGCGGTCGAAGACCTTCACCGTTTCCACCACCGGCACCTTGAAGTGCAGGCCCGGCTTGATGTCCGAACGCACCACCTTGCCCAGGTTCAGCACCATGGCGGTCTGGTCCTCGCGGACCACGTACACCGAGCCAAGCAGGCCCAGCACCACCGCCACGATCACGGCGATCCAGATAGGACTCTTCATCGGCTGCCCTCCTCACGGCCGCTCGGTCGCCCGGTCGGGCGGCCCACCGGCCGGCCCGGATCACGGGAAGCTTCCGCCGCTGCACCCGGCAGCGACGGCATCACCACCTCCGGATTGGTCACTCCCGGCGGGGCCGAGGTGGTGGGACGGGTATCGCCGGTCATCGGCACGTAGATCAGCTGGCGGCCATCGCCACCGATCACCTTGCGGTTCTCGCTCAGCACCTGCTGCACGGTCTCCAGCCACAGGCGCTTGCGGGTCACTTCCGGGGCGTCCTTGTACTGGGCCTGCAGCAGGCTGAAGCGCTGTGCGTCACCCTCGGCCTTGGACACCACGGCCTGCTTGTAGCCTTCGGCGGTGGTACGGGCACGCGAGGCCTGGCCTCGGGCTTCCGGCACGACCTTGGCGGCGTAGGCCTGGGCTTCGTTGATCAGGCGTTCCTTGACCTGCTGCGCACCGTTGACCTCGTCGAAGGCCGGCTTCACTTCTTCCGGCGGACGGGCGTCCTGCAGGGTCAGGCCGGTCACGGTCAGGCCGGTCTTGAACGCCTTCAGCAGCGCCTGCAGGCGCTCCTCGGCGGCCACGGCCAGCGGGCCACGGTTGTTCAGTACCGCGTTGAGGTCGGCACGGCCGACTTCCTCGCGCACCGCGCTCTGCGCCGACTGCTCCAGCACCTGGTTGGCATCGACCGTGCCGAACAGGTACTGCTGCGGGTCGTCGATGCGGTACTGGACGTTCAGCGAGACGTTGACGATGTTCTCGTCGCGGGTCAGCACCGGCACCTGGATCGAGAAGGTCTTGATCTCGGTGGCATTGACCTTGGTGACCGATTCGATCGGCCACGGCAGCTTGAAGTTCGGGCCGGGCTGCAGGATGCGCGAGAACTGGCCGAAGCGCAGCACCACGCCACGCTGCTGTTCGCCGATCAGCTGGAAGCTGGAGAACAGCACCAGCAACACCACGGCTGCCACCACCCAACGCATGATGCCACCGTCGAACAGGTCCTTCAGCGGCCCGGGCAGTCCGCCCCAGCCACCACCATTGCCACCGCCGCGCGACCCGAAGGGCCCGCGTCGATTGTCCTCGGGGCCTTGTCCGCCCTTGTTGCCGCCGGGTGTATTCCAGGCCATGCACGCTCCATCAAGATTTGGGCTGCGGCGCGGGCCCTTCCCGCACCACCAGCCGTGAAACCATCACCGATCATACAAGATGGGGCGGATCGGCAGGATCGAAAGGGGGGCAACGGGGTAAGGTGGCGTTTTCCTCGAAGTCAGGCAACGCCGATGGCCCCCACCACCCCGTTCACCGCCTTCCGCATCGAAAACGACGACGCCGGCTACCGCAGCGGCCTGGCCCAGCTCAATGTCGACGACCTCAACCCTGGCCAGGTACTGATCCGCGCCCACTGGTCTTCGGTCAACTACAAGGACGCGCTGGCGGGCACCGGCAAGGGCATGATCCTGCGCCGCTTCCCGCTGGTCGGCGGAATCGATGTGGCCGGCACCGTGGTGGCATCCACCGACCCGGACTGGCGTGAAGGCGATGCGGTGCTGGCCACCGGCTGCGGCCTCAGCGAGACCCGCGATGGCGGCTACAGCCAGTATGTGCGGCTGGAGTCGCGTGCGGTGATCGCCCAGCCGGCCGGGCTGACCCCGCGTGAGGCGATGGTGCTGGGCACCGCCGGCTTCACGGCGGCGCTGGCGCTGCTGCGCATGCAGGACAACCGGCAGGTGCCGGAACTCGGCCCGTTGGCGGTCACCGGCGCCAGCGGCGGCGTCGGCGCGCTGGCGCTGTCGATCTTCAGTCGTGCCGGCTACACCGTGCACGCAGTCAGCGGCAAACCGGACCAGGCCGAGTTCCTGCATGGTATCGGCGCCACTGAAGTACTACCGCGCGAGGCACTGTCCGACACCGGCCCGCTGCAGTCGGCCCGCTTCGGCGGGGGCCTCGACAATGCCGGAGGCGACATGCTTGCCAGCCTGCTGGCGCAGACCGTGCCCTACGGCAGCGTGGTCAGTGCCGGCCTGGCAGCCAGCCCGACGCTGGATATGACGGTGATGCCGTTCATCCTGCGCGGCGTGTCACTGCTGGGCGTGTCCTCGGCCAATGCACCGCGTGGGCTGCGCGAAGAAGTGTGGTCGCGGCTGGGCAGTGACTGGAAGCCGCAGCACCTGGACCGCATCTGCACCGCCGAAGTCGGCCTCGATGGCCTTCCTGCCGTGTTCGAACGGATGCTGGCGGGCGGTTCGCTGGGCCGCACAGTGGTGCGGATCGACTGAACGTCGCAGGCAGGCGACGGACGGCAGATGCGCCCCTCCCGCCAGTAATGGGCCCGCACTACACTGCGGGCATTACATGGGGAACAACATGGCACGCATTCTGATCGTCGACGACTCACCGTCGCAGCTGTTGGGGATACAGCGCATCGTCGAGAAGCTCGGGCACCAGATCCTGACCGCCACCGATGGCGCCGCCGGGGTCGAAACCGCCAAGGCCGAGCTGCCCGACCTGGTCCTGATGGACGTGGTGATGCCCAACCTCAATGGCTTCCAGGCCACCCGCACCCTCGCCCGCGACGAGGCGACCCGGCATATCCCGGTGATCCTGGTGACCACCAAGGACCAGGACACCGACCGCATGTGGGGCATGCGCCAGGGTGCCAAGGCCTACATCACCAAGCCGTTCTCGGAAGACGAACTGTCCGAGGTGCTGGAACGGGTGTTCGCCGGCCAGGGCTGAGACACGCGCGGTAGTGCCGGCCGCTGGCCGGCAACCACGCATCACCGTCCCGGGCAATGAAGTTGCCGGCCAGCGGCCGGCACTACCTTCAAATGGTCTCGCCGAAGGCCTTGGCCAGATTCCGGTAGGCCTTCTTCTGCGCCTCGTCGGTCGCGGCCGGGGCCACGATCTCGATCTCGACGATCTGGTCGCCATCCGGGTTGCCCGGCAGGCCACGGCCACGCAGACGCAGCTTGCGGCCGGCATCGGAATCGGCCGGAATCTTCAATTCCACCGCTCCACCCAGGGTCGGCACGCTGATGCTGGTACCCAGCGCGGCCTGCCATGGGGTCACCGGCAGCGTATAGAGGATGTTACGGCCATCGACCTCGAACTGTGGGTGGGCGGCATATTCCACTTCCAGCAGCAGGTTGCCGCCATGGTTGCCCTGCCCGGCCAAGCGGATCACCTGCCCCGGGCGGATGCCCTTGGGCACGCGCACGTCCAGCTGCTTGCCGTTGACGGTGATGCGCAGGCTGTCGCCGCTGTAGGCCGCTTCCAGCGGAACCGACAGCTTGGCGCGGGTATCGCGGTTGGGCGCGTGGCCCTGGCTGCTGAAGCCCGGCCCCGGACCAGCGCCACCACCGCCACGCTGGCGCGCGAACAGGCTCTCGAAGAAGTCGCTGAAGCCGCCATTGGGGCCGCCACCGCCGAATACTTCCTCGAAATTGAAACCGCCAGCACCACCATAGTTCGGCGGCACGTTGAACTCCTCGCCCGGGCGATAGCCCTGCGCGCGCAGCTGGTCGTAGGCCGCGCGCTTTTCCGGATCGCGCAGCGCCTCGTAGGCCTCGTTGACCGCCTTGAACTTGTCTTCGGCCCCGGCCTCCTTGCTGACGTCCGGGTGGTACTTGCGTGCCAGCCGGCGGTAGGCGGTCTTGATCTCCGCCTCGCCCGCGCTCGGTTCCACCCCCAGGGTGGCGTAGTAATCCTTGAATTCCATCCAGCTACCTCGATCTGCTTCGGCCGCGCCGGTGGCGCCGCCCCGGGTTCATTCTACGCGCCGGCATGCTACGCCGCCCCTCGTGCGGCCACGGTGAGGCCGACTGATCCTGCGCAATGCGGCTGCCATCCCCATGCGCCACGCTGTGGCTGGAAGCCCCCGCCGCAAAGCCTGAAGATGGGGCCTGCACACGGGTTTTCCAATGTCTTGACGCCCCTGTCCCATCCGGCCCACTAGCCTGCCCCAGCAAGGAGTTCCCCATGACCATCCATGTCGGCGACCGCATTCCGGAAGTGACCCTCAAGCGCATCCGCGAGGGCATCGAAACGCTCGATACGCATTCGCTGTTCGACGCACGCAAGGTGGTGCTGTTCGCCGTGCCCGGCGCGTTCACCCCGACCTGCTCGGCGCGCCACCTGCCCGGCTACGTCGAGAAATTCCAGGCGTTCCGCCAGCGCGGCATCGATGTCTACTGCATGGCGGTCAACGACCCGTTCGTGATGAAGGCCTGGGCTGCCGACCAGAGCGTGCCCGACGGCCTGCTGATGCTGTCCGACGGCAATGCCGAACTGACCCGTGCGCTCGGCCTGGAGCTCGACGCCAGCGCCTCGGGCATGGGCATCCGCTCACGCCGTTTCGCCCTGTACGTGGTGGATGGCGTGGTGCGTGCGGCCTGGATCGAGCAGCCCGGCCAGTTCGAAGTGTCTTCGGCCGAATACGTGCTGGAGCACCTGCCAACCTGATCTTCCACCGCAAGAGGAAACGGCCAGCCATGTCCACCAAGCCAGCCAAAGCCGCAAAGCCTGCCGCAAAGGTGCCCGGTATCAGTGACCGCAAGACCCTGCGCGAACGCGCGCGGCGCAACATCGAAGACGGTGCGATCACCGACAGCTACAGCGCCGACCGCAAGGTCGTGATCAAGCTGCTCAACGATGCGTTGGCCACCGAGTACGTATGCGTGCTGCGCTACTACCGGCACTACTTCATGGCCAAGGGCATGCTGGCCGACGCGGTGAAAGCCGAATTCCTCGAACATGCACAGCAGGAACAGGCGCACGCCGGCAAGCTGGCCGAGCGCATCGTCCAGCTCGGCGGTGAGCCGGACTTCAACCCCGATACGCTGACCGCGCGTTCGCATGCCGAATACAAGGAAGGCAGCGACCTGCGCGACATGGTCCGCGAGAATCTGGTGGCCGAACGCATCGCCATCGACAGCTACCGCGAGATGATCAACTTCATCGGCGACCGCGATACCACCACCAAGCGCATCCTTGAAGAGATACTGGCGCAGGAAGAGGAGCACGCCGACGAGTTCGCCGACCTGCTGGATGGGTGGATCGGGGAATGATCTGGTAGATGCCCACCTTGGTGGGCGTCTTTGCCGCGTGCCAACCAAGGTTGGCACCTACCAGAGCACGACGGTGTCGTTGGCGTTGGACCGCGCGCCGACCTAGGTCGGCATCTACCTGAGAACGTTGAACCGCACCTGCGTCCACGCGCCATCGGCCGCCAGCGCGGTCAAAGTGTGTGCGCCCGGATCGGCGAACTCGCGCTGCATCAACTGCGCGCCTCGGGTCTGCGCGATCCAGCGGCCATCCAGCAGCCAGTCCACCGCCTGCTCGCTGCCCAGCGCGCGCAGCTGCAGGCGCACGCCATGTTCGGCATTGGGTGCACGCGCCAGTGCAGCGCCATCATTGAGGCCATCGATGTGCAGGGCCACGCTGGCCTCACGCCCGTCGTCGCGGCAATCCGGCGACAGCGCCGGCAACTGCGAGGCAGCGCGTGTGGCCTTGGGCAGCCACGGTGACAACAACGCCGGCCAGCGCGCGATCTCGCGCGCTACTTCCTCATGTGGATTGCGGCAATCGGCCGATACACGCAGGCCGGTGTGCGCATCAGCCAGGTAACGCTGCCGGCCCGGTTGCCAGCGCCGCGCCTCGCGCTCGGGGAAGGTCGGTGGTGCCGCGCCGTCCAGCAGATAGGCCGACATCCGCCGCTGGCACAGTGCCGTCGGCAGGCCTTCGGCGCGTTCGCCGGTGGGCCAGCAGATATCTTCCTGGCTGACACTTGCCGGCATCGGTGCAGCAGCCGAATCGCCGCGCTGGCGCGGCAGGCTGTCCACCACTTCGAACATCAGCGGCAGCGCAGTCACCGCGCCGTACTGGCCCGGTAGCGGTGTGCCGTCCGGCCGGCCCACCCACACGCCCACGGTGTAGTGGCGCGTGCTGCCGATTGCCCACGCATCGCGGTACCCGTAACTGGTGCCGGTCTTCCACGCCACGCGCGGGCGGCCACCGACATCGAACGTACCGACGCTGTAGCCTGGGCGCGGGTTCGATTCCAGCATTTCGCGCACGATCCAGCTGGCGCCCGGCGAGGCCAGTCGCCGCTCGATCATCGGTTCGTCATCGGTGTAGCGCACGCGTCCGGCAATGCCGTTGCGGTTCAGCGCCGCGAACGCGCCGACCAGATCTTCCAGCCGCGCACCGGTACCGCCCAGAATCAGCGAGAGGTTGGGCGTGCTGCCCGGCGGGAAACGCAGCTGGATGCCGGAGTGCGAAAGCCGCGCAGCAAAGCGCGCGGCCCCAACCCGCTGCAGCAGGTCCACCGAGGGCACGTTGAGCGACAGCCGCAATGCGCTGGAGGCGCCAATCGGCCCGTTGAAGGCCATGTCGAAGTTGCCGGGGCGGTAGCTGCCGAAACTCTGCGGCGCATCGACCAGCAGGCTTTCCGAATGGATCAGGCCATCGTCCAGCGCCATTGCATACAGGAACGGCTTGAGCGTGGAACCCGGCGAACGCCAGGCCTGCACCATGTCCACGTGGCCCAGCCGCTGGCGGTCACCGAACGCCAAGGTGCCGACATAGGCACGCGCCTGCAGGGTCTGGTTGTCGACCACCAGCAAGGCGGCCGAGGTGCGCTCGGGCAGCGTCGAGAAATAGCTGGCCACGCGTTCTTCCAGCGTGCGCTGCAGGCCGATGTCGATGCTGCTCTGGATGCGTGCCTGGCCGGGGTACGCCGAGTGCAGTCGCTGCGCCAGCAGTGCGGCATGCAGTGGCGGCCGCAGCGAGCGCGCCACCACGTTCTCGATGCGCGCATCCTCCACTTCCTCCGGCGTCCACGCGCCCAGTTCGGCCATGCGTGACAGCACCTTGTCGCGCGCCTTCTGCGCGGCTTCCGGATGGCGGTCCGGGCGCAGCCGGCTCGGCGCCTGTGGCAGCACCGCCAGCAACGCGGCTTCGGCATGCGACAGCTGCGCCGCCGGCTTGCCCAGATAGGCCCAGCTGGCCGCTTCCACGCCCTCGATGGTGCCGCCATACGGCGCGCGCTCCAGATACAGGGCCAGGATCTGCTGCTTGCTCAGGTGCACTTCCAGCTGCACCGCGCGCAGCATCTGCTTGAGCTTTCCCCAGGGCGTGCGCGTATGCGGGTCGAGGATGCGGGCGACCTGCATGGTCAGGGTCGAGCCACCGGAAACAATGCGGCCGCCGCGCAGCAGCTGGCCGCTGGCACGCAGGATCGCCAGCGGGTTGATGCCCGGATGGCGCCAGAACCAGCGGTCTTCGTAGGTCAGCAGCGCCTGCAGGTACAGCGGCGAGACACTGTCGATCGATGCCGGGTAGCGCCACACGCCCTCGGCATCGGCAAACGCGCGCAATGGCGTGCCGTCGGCAGCCACCACCAGGGTGCTGGTATCGCGCTGCTTCGGCAGCGGCGGCGGGAAGGCGAAATCCAGCACCAGCAGCAGCGCCAGCGTGGCAGCCGTGCCCCAGCGCAGCCACGGCCACAGCGGCCGCAGCCGGCGGCGCAGGGCCGCCAGCCGGGTCGTCGTCGTGTTTCTCATTGCAGCGTGCCGGATTGGAGCTTGCCAGCGGGACGGGCCGCGCCGTCGCGGCCCGTCCGCGCGGTCACGGCTGCACCACCGTGATCGTGGTCGGGTTGCTGCGGCCGACGCCACGCAGCTGCGGCCGGTACATGTCCTCCACCAGCGGCGGCGGCACCGAGTAGGTTCCCGGCGTCACCGCACGCACCAGGTAGAACACGTTGGCCTTGCTGCCACGCGAGAGCTTCAGCGCGGCCACGTAGCGGTCGTCGCGGAACTCCTCGTGCTTGGTATCGGCAGCTTCTCCGCGGTCGCTGATGGTGATGCCATCGACCACCACGTCGGCCCACTGCTTGGCGTCGCCCAGGTTGAAGTTCTCGATCTCCAGGCCGGCCGGCAGCAGGTCGGTCAGCAGTGCATCGGGCATCGTGGTGTCGGCGGTGACGGTCACGCGCACGATCAGTGCTTCGCCTTCCTTCAGCGGGCGCGGCGACCACGGCTTGCCATCGGTGCCGTAGTAGCTGCGTTCGACACCCAGCACACTGTTGTCCGGCGCCGGTGCACTGCGCGGGATGCCCGCCACGTCGATGCTGGCGAACATCGGCGGCTGGCCCTGCGGGGTGAAGCGTACGCCGCTGGCCAGTTCGCTGGCGCTGAAGTTGCGGCCGAACAGCTTGCGCTCGCCGATGGCTTCGGTGTTGCCACCGATCACCAGCTCACCGGCCACCAGCGCCTTCTGGTTGGCGGCGAGCGCCTTGCCGAGGCGGGCAATCGCCACCTGTTCCTGCGTGCTCAGCCACATCCAGCCGGCATTGCGGCGGGCATCCAGGCCACGGCCGAGATCGACCGCACGCGCGTCCCACGCGGGCTTGGCCAGCTTGTTTTCGTGGGTCAGCGCGATCATCAGCGCGTCATCACGGATGGCGCTGCCGTAGTCGCCGAAGTACGACGGGCGTTCGCTGCTGGACTTGGCGAAGGCCGCCGCCAGCGCGGCCTGGCCACGCTTGGCATCGCCCTGCAACGACAGCGCCACGCCCAGATGGACCAGCGAGAGGCCACCGACCGCCTTGCTGCGCTCGTTGTCGTACAGCGTGCGCAGGGTACCCAGCGGCGCACGGTTGACCCGGGCCAGCACGTAGCCCGAATACGCCTGGTTGGCGAACTTCAGCTTCTCGCGGTCGTCCTGGCCGTAGAACTGGTTGCCACCGGACAGCAGGTCCTCGCTGAGCCGGTTCAGTGCCTTCTGCAGCACGTTGTCCGGCACCGCGAAACCGGCGTCCTTGGCATCGAGCAGGAACTCGGTGATGTACGGGGTCAGCCACGGGTTCACGTAGCCGTCGTCACCCCACATCGAGAAGTTGCCGTTGGCCACCTGCATCGACGCCAGGCGACCGAACGCACCTTCCATGCGTTCGCGACGGGTCTTGGCATCCAGGCCGTCGGCACCGAGCATCGACGATGTCGCCTGGTCCAGGATCAGCGCGGCGTAGCCCTTGCTGGTGGTCTGCTCGGCACAGCCATACGGGTAATTCAGCGCGCCCTGCAGTGCACTGGCGAACGGAATCGGCGGCAGCGGGCTGACCAGCAGGCGGGCATTCACCGACTCGGACATCAGGCCATCGGTCAGGCTGTTGTCGAGGCTGACCGCGGCCAGCGGATCGAGCGTGCGCACCTGCGAACGCAGCACCTGCGGCCACGCCGCACGCACCGGCAGGTCGTAGCGGCGATCGGCCTTGAAGCCGTTGCCATCCACCCGCACGCGCACCTTGGCCACGCTGTGGCCCTCGCGCGCGGACAGCGGGAAACTCAGCGTTGTCTTGGCATCGGCATTCAACTGCACGCTGCGGCTGCCCTCGCCCAGGTTCAGCGGGCCTTCGCTTTCCACCTTCACGTTGAACTGGCCCGGCTTGCCGGTGAAGTTCTGCACGTCCAGGGTCACGGTGCTGCGGTCGCCCGGGGCGAGCACGCGCGGCATGCTGGCTTCGGCCAGGATCGGCGCGCGCACCACGGTTTCCACATCGCGCTTGCCGTACTGGTCATCGCTGTAGACCAGTGCCGACACCCGCAGGGTGCCGTTGAAGTCCGGCACCTTCAGGCGGATGCGGGCGATGCCCTTGGCATCGAGCTGCACCGGGCCGGAGAACAGGTCCACGGTCTGCACGCGCGCAGTCGGGCGCTTGGCCTGCGGCAATGCCTGCAGCGCCATGTCGCCACCGAACTTCAGCTTGCCGGCACCGCCGTCAAAGCTCTCGATCACCCGGCTGTAGATGTCATAGGCATCAATGCCGAGGCGACGCTGGGCGAAGAAGTGCGCACCGGCATCGGGTACCGGGAAGCGGGTGATGTTGAGGATGCCCACGTCCACCGCCGAGACGGTGACGTGCGCCATCTTGCCAGCCAGCTGCGGCGCGCTGACCGTCACCGGCAGGTCCTGCTCCGGTCGCATCTGCTTGGGCGCTGCCAGGCCGACGGCCACGGTGCGGCCCTTGCGGTCCATCGGCACATGCACCACGCCCACGGCACGGGCCGGAGTGATCTTGCTCGGTGCACTGCCGCCACGGAACACCAGCGCGGTGATGTAGACGTCGTGCCGCTCCCAATCGGCGGTGACCGGAATCTTGAAGGTCGAACCCGGCTTGGCGTCGATGTCCTGCACGTACAGCATGCGGTCGGTCTCGACCATCAGGATGCCCTTGCCGGCATGCGGCGGGGTCACCGTCACCTCCAGCGTGTCACCGGCCTTGTACCCGGTCTTGTCCAGGCCCAGCTTGACCTTGTCCGGGCGCGCGTCCAGGCCGCGGTTGTCATCGCCCCAGCTCCAGCCGGCACGGAACGGGTAGCGGCTGGTCAGGCCGGTGGACGGATCGAACACGTCCACCCGGTACTCGCCCCACTCCACCGGGAAATCGAAGGCGACCGCGCTGCTGCCGGCGTCGACGGTGCGCGTTTCCTTGTTCTCGAAGCGGCGGGTGAAGTCGTAGTCCCAGCGGTTGTCGTTGAAGGTCCAGTGGTAGTCGCGCAGCTCGCGCACCAGGGTGATCTTCAGGCCCTTGGCCGGCTGCGGCTTGCCGGCGGCATCCACGCGCATCAGCTCGAAGCGTGCATTGCCGTTGGAGTCGGCGCCATCCTCGGGGTTGAACAGCGGGCGCACGCCGACCAGCGCGTTGGCCGGCCACATCACCCGCTTCAGGGTACGGGTGACGGTACGGCCACCGGTTTCATACAGGCTGCCGGACAGCACCACGGCGATCGGTGCCTTGGCCTTGGCGGCCTCTTCCGGCAATGCCACATCCTCACGCAGCTGGCCGTTGCCCGGCAGCGTGGTATCGATCACGTCCTTGGCTTCGCGCGGCAACTGCAGGGTCGGGTCACCGAAGAAGTAGCCCGGCAGGCCCTCGACCGGCTGCTGTTCGGCGGCCACCGCCATGCGCGCGGTGAAGCGGTTGCCGTCGGCCGGCGCCCCGTACAGGTAGGCGCCATTGGCCTGCAGGCGCAGGTCCTCACCCGGCTTCAGCGTCTTCTGCGCGCTGTCCAAGTCCAGCTTCATGCGCTCGGGCAGGAACTCCTCGATACGCAGGGTCATGCCCTGGATCGCTTCCTTGCTGGCCGGATCGGTGCGGAACTCGACCTGCCAGCGCCCGGTCGGCGCCTCGGCGGGGATCACCTGCTCGAAATTGATGTAGCCCTGCTCGCCCGGCTGCAGGCGGGTCTCGCGGAAGGTCTTGCCGTCGGGCTGCTTCAGGCGCAGGAACACCGGCTGAGCCTTGACCGGCTTGCCATCGTTGTCGCGCAGCAGTGCGGACAGGCGCACGGTTTCGCCCGGGCGATACAGGTCGCGCCCGGACCAGGCATAGACGTCGAACCAGGCATTGTCACGGCCGGCCACGGCGAATTCGCTCAGGTCCAGCGCCGGCTGGTTGAACGGCAGGAAGCTGGTGTCCTTGCCCGTGCTGGCGACCAGCACGTGAGTGGCATCCAGCGTGTAGTTCAGCAGCGCATTGCCGTTGCCGTCGGTGCTGCCCTTCAGTACCACCTCGCCCTTGGCGTCGAGCACGCGCAGGTCGATGCCCTTCAGCGGCGCGCCGTCCTTGAGGCCGGCGGTGTGCACGAACAGCTTGTCCTTGTAGGCGCGGGTATGCAGGCCGATGTCGCTGACCGAGAAGAACGCGGTATCGAACTCGCCTTCGTAGTCACCGGTGCGCTTGAGCAGGGCGAAGTACAGGCCCGGCTCCTGCAGTTCCTTGATGTCCTGGGTCGGCAGGTAGGTCAGCACCCGCTCGTTCTTCTTGCCGCCGAGGATGAAGCGGTTGACGTAGACCGGCTCGGCCAGCTTGTTGATCGGGCTGCGCTCGTAGTCGCTGCTCAGTTCCCAGCTGCCACGGCGGCCGCCGCGCTGGTACTGGCTGAAGAAGGTCGGCAGGTCCTTCTCGCGCACGCGCAGGAATTCGACGTCAACCTCGGGCACGTTCACCGAGACCACCGGCAGGCCACGGCTGTCCTTGGCCGGCAGCACGCTGCCCTGCGAGGCGAAGCCGACCACCGGCTTCAGCTCGCCGCTGAACACCTTCTGCTTCAGTTCCTTGCCCAGGCGGCTGCCATCGGCGGCCAGCAGGTCCGGCGAGACCACCAGGCTGAACTCCTTGCCAGCCTCGACGAACGGGTAACGCAGGGTCAGGCCGTCATCGGACAGCGTCCAGCTGCTGTCGTCGGTGCCGACCTTCTCTTCGAAGCGCACCAGCTTGTCGAAATCCTGGGTGCCGACCAGTGGGCGCGAGAACTCCAGCGCCAGCGACAGGCCGTCATTCTTCTGGTCCGGGTAGGCGCGCAGCAGGGTGAATTCCTTCACCTGCTCGGCCTGGGTGGTGATCGCTTCACCGCTGGCCTTGGGCAGCTGCCCGCTGTCGTTGCGGCAGCCGGCCAGGCCCAGCAACAGGCCTCCTGCCAGTACCGCCGCCGCCCATCCCCACCGCTTCCGCCGTGCCGGACCGCTCATGTCGTCACTCCTTGATCGAGGCGGCCATTATAGGCAGGCCGCGTCAAGGTGTTGACGCGAATTCGGCAATTGCCCGGGCGGGTAGTGCCGGCCGCTGGCCGGCGGAACCGGTAGTCGCCAACCTTGGTTGGCGTCGGCCGTGCCAACCAAGGTTGGCACCTACCAAAGCGAGCCGAGCCACGTGCCTGGCAAGCAGGCGTGGCATCAGATCCGCCGAAGCGCGTTCCCTACCCCGGCAGGTACAGGTCCACGTAATCGGTCACCGGCATCGCCGCCAGCGCCACCGGGTCCAGCGATGCCGCCAGAATGCGCTGCTGCTGGGCGGTCGGGAAGCGGTGGGCCAGGTGCCGGCGGAACTTGTCCATCAGCAGCGGAATGCCCTCCCCGCGGCGCCGGGCGTGGCCCAGCGGATACTCCACCAGCACCTCCGGCAGTTCACTGCCATCGTTGAAGCGCACGCTCAGGCCGTTGGCGATGCTGCGCTTGTCCGGGTCCAGATAGTCGGCGCTGAGCTGCGGATCCTCGTGGCAGGCCATCTTTGCGCGCAGCGCGTCGATGCGCGGATCGGCGGCGACGTCGTCCTCATAGTCCTCGGCCACCAGCCGCCCATGCAGCAGCGCGATGGCGATCATGTACTGCACGCAGTGGTCACGGTCGGCCGGATTGTGCAGTGGGCCCCTCTTGTCGATGATGCGGATGCAGGCTTCCTGGGTGCGGATGGCGATGTGCGCGATATCCTCGACCTGCCGCCCCATCGCGCGCAATTGCTGGTGCAGCGCGATCGCTGCCTCCACCGCAGTCTGGCCGTGGAACTCGGCCGGGTAGCTGATCTTGAACAGCACGTTCTCCATCACATAGCTGCCCAGCGGCCGCTCCAGCGTCAGTGCCTGTCCATGCATGGACACAGCCTCGAAGCCCCAGGTCGGTGCACTGAGCACGCTCGGATAGCCCATTTCACCCGTTGCCGCGATCAGCGCCAGGCGTACGCCACGGCTGGTGGCATCGCCGGCGGCCCAGCTCTTGCGCGAACCGGTGTTGGGCGCGTGCCGGTAGGTCCGCAGCGCCTGGCCATCGACCCAGGCCAGCGACACTGCATTGAGCATGCGTTCGCGATCCAGCCCGAGCAGCTGCGCCACCACAGCGGTGGTGGCGACCTTGACCAGCACCACATGGTCCAGCCCGACCCGATTGAAGGAATTCTGCAGGGCCAGTACACCCTGGATCTCGTGCGCCTTGATCATCGCCAGCAGCACGTCGTGCACGGTCGGCGGCGGGCGGCGCAGGGCCTGCGCGTTGCGTCCCAGCCAGTCGCAGACGGCGAGGATTCCGCCCAGATTGTCCGACGGGTGGCCCCATTCGGCGGCCAGCCAGGTGTCGTTGAAATCGAGCCAGCGCACCATCGCGCCCAGATTGAACGCCGCCTGCACCGGGTCCAGCACGTAGTGGGTGCCCGGAACGCGCGCGCCGTTGACCACGCTGATGCCTGGCACCACGGGACCGAGCAGCTTGCTGCAGGCCGGGAAGGACAGTGCTTCCAGCCCGCAGCCCAGCGTATCAAGCAGGCAGTGGTGCGCGGTCTGGAACGCCAGCGGTGAGTCGATGCGTGCGTCGCGCACGTAATCGACGATGTCCACCAGCAGCGCATCCCACGCTGCACGCTCGTTGGATGGGGTGGGGCTGTCGGACATCGTCGATCTCCTCGTTACGGTGCACGGTTGCCCGTGCACCATGCCAACCAAGGTTGGCATCTACCAAAGCAATTGGTCACTGCGGCCCGGTAGTCGCCAACCTTGGTTGGCGTTTACCAACGCATCACTCGGCCGGCACCCGCACCTTGCCTTCCATCAGCACGCGGGCACTGCGGCTCATGATGGCCTTGCTTACTGTCCACTGGCCGTCAACGAGGCCGGCCTGCGCACCCACGCGCAACGTGCCGGAGGGGTGACCAAAGGTCACCGCTTCGCGTTCGCCGCCGGCCGCACGATTGACCAACGTGCCCGGAATCGCCGCCGCAGTACCGATCGCCACGGCGGCGGTACCCATCATCGCGTGGTGCAGCTTGCCCATCGACAATGCGCGCGCATGCAGATCGATGGCCGAGGCCGGAATGGCCTTGCCGCTGGATGACACATAGTCCTGCGCCGGTGCAACGAACGCCACCTTAGGCGTGTGCTGGCGGGTCGCAGCGTCTTCCAGGTTCTTGATCAGACCCATGCGCAAGGCGCCGTAGGCGCGGATGGTCTCGAATTTCTGCAGCGCGGCCTTGTCTTCGTTGATCGCCGGCTGCAGCTCGGTGCCGCTGTAGCCCAGATCGGCAGCGTTGAGGAAGATCGTCGGGATGCCAGCGGTGATCATGGTCACCTCGAAGCTGCCCACGCCGGGCACTTCCAGGGTATCGACCAGATTGCCGGTCGGGAACATCGCGCCCGCATCGCCGTCATCGGACGGATCGATGAATTCCAGCTGGATCTCGGCCGCCGGGAAGGTCACCCCGTCCAGTTCGAAATCGCCGATCTCCTGCACTTCGCCATCGCGCATCGGCACGTGCGCGATGATGGTCTTGCCGATGTTGGCCTGCCAGATGCGTACGGTGCACACGCCGTCACGCGGTACCCGGGCCGGATCGATCAGACCGTTGGCGATCGCGAACGGACCCACCGCAGTGCTGAGATTGCCGCAGTTGCCGCTCCAGTCGACGAAGGCGGTGTCGATCGACACCTGGCCGTACAGGTAGTCCACGTCGTGGTCAGGCACCGAGGCGGTGGAGATGATCACGCACTTGCTGGTGCTGGAGGTGGCGCCGCCCATGCCGTCGGTCTGCTTGCCATACGGATCGGGCGAGCCGATCACGCGCATCAGCAGCGCATCGCGTGCGGCGCCCGGCACCTGCGCGGCATCGGGCAGGTCCTGCAGGCGGAAGAACACGCCCTTGCTGGTGCCGCCGCGCATGTAGGTGGCGGGAATTCGGAGTTGCGGAAGAAAATTCATCGTCGGATCCAAGCGTTTGGATTTCAGGAAATGTCTTGCATCAGTGCGTCAAGGCCACGATCAACGCACCACACCCGCATGACGTCCACGCGGTCCGGCAGATCGAGGTAGTAGACGAGATAGCGTTCAAAGCCCGGAACCTGCATGAAGCGCAAGAGTGCCGGCAACTGTGCGGCGAGGTCGGCATGGCGGACGGAACCTGACGCAGGGAACATCGCAATACGTTGAAGCGTGGCCTCCAGCTCGGCGAGAAAGCGCTGACCCAGTGCCAGCCCTCCCTGTCGTGCGTACCACAGCGCGGCGTCGGCTGCGTCTGTCTCGGCCCGGGGCCTCCATTCAATCGCCTTCACGCTCCATCCTTTCGGTCAGTTCGCGACGCATCCGCTCGAATGTGGCCGCAGTCACCGGAACGGCAGGCCCAGAAGCCAGCCCCTCGGCAATCAACTGCTTGAGCAGCTCTTCAGCCTTGCTGCGCTGACGCTGGCGGATCAGGTCACGCACATAATCCGACGTACTGGAGTAGCCGCCTTCGCGCACTTCCTCGTCCACGAACTGCTTGAGCGGATCGGTCAGCGAAATGTTCATGGTGGCCATGAAACTCTCCTTTGGCAGTTTTTGCCAAGTCAGTGTGCGCCTTGCCCTGGTGTCGGACAAGCCCGCCCCCGGCCTCCGGGGGCAGGCATTCAGTCCGGCATCACGCCACCTTGGCGCCTTCCAGGAAGTCCTGGGCGAAGCGCTGCAGCACGCCGCCGGCCTCGTAGATCGCCACTTCCTCGTCGCTGTCCAGGCGGCAGGTGACCGGCACGAGCACGTCCTGGCCGTCGCGGCGGTGGATGACCAGGGTCAGCTCGGCGCGCGGGGTGCGCTCGCCGATCACGTCAAACGTCTCGGTGCCGTCAATGCCCAGGGTCAGGCGGGTGGTGCCCGGCTTGAACTCCAGCGGCAGCACGCCCATGCCGATCAGGTTGGTGCGGTGAATCCGCTCGAAGCCTTCGGCCACGATCGCTTCCACGCCGGCCAGGCGCACGCCCTTGGCGGCCCAGTCACGCGAGCTGCCCTGGCCGTAGTCGGCACCGGCGATGATGATCAGCGGCTGCTTGCGGTCCATGTAGGTCTCGATCGCTTCCCACATGCGCATCACCTTGCCTTCCGGCTCCACGCGCGCCAGCGAGCCCTGCTTCACGCTGCCATCGTCGTTGCGCACCATCTCGTTGAACAGCTTCGGATTGGCGAACGTAGCGCGCTGCGCGGTCAGGTGGTCACCGCGGTGGGTGGCGTAGGAATTGAAGTCCTCTTCCGGCAGGCCCATCTTCGCCAGGTACTCACCGGCGGCACTGGACGCCAGGATCGCGTTGGACGGCGACAGGTGGTCGGTGGTGATGTTGTCCGGCAGCACCGCCAGCGCGCGCATGCCAGACAGCGTGCGCTCACCGGCCAGTGCGCCCTCCCAGTACGGCGGACGGCGGATGTAGGTGCTCTGCGGGCGCCAGTCGTACAGCGGGCTGACCGCCGCACCGTGCTCCACGCGTACGTTGAACATCGGGTTGTAGACGCGGCGGAACTGCTCCGGCTTCACCGAGGCCTTCACCACCGCATCGATCTCGGCGTCGCTCGGCCAGATGTCCTTCAGGCGCACTTCGTTGCCGTCGGTGTCCACGCCCAGCACGTCCTTCTCGATATCGAAGCGCACGGTGCCGGCGATGGCATAGGCGATCACCAGCGGCGGCGAAGCCAGGAAGGCCTGCTTCGCATACGGGTGGATGCGGCCATCGAAGTTGCGGTTGCCCGACAACACGGCGGTGGAATACAGGTCGCGATCGATGATTTCCTGCTGGATCTTCGGGTCCAGCGCACCGCTCATGCCGTTGCAGGTGGTGCAGGCGAAGGCGACGATGCCGAAGCCGAGCTTTTCCAGGTCCGGCAGCAGGCCGGCCTCTTCCAGGTACAGCTGCACCGCCTTCGAACCCGGCGCCAGCGACGACTTCACCCACGGCTTGCGCAGCAGGCCACGCTCGTTGGCCTTGCGCGCCAGCAGTGCGGCGGCGATCACGTTGCGCGGATTGGACGTATTGGTGCAGCTGGTGATGGCGGCGATGATCACCGCGCCGTCGGGCATCAGCCCCTGCGCCTGCTCGGCCTTGCCCGCTTCCAGCTTGGCTTCGTCGGCGATGCCGCGCTCGGCCAGCTCGGCGGTCGCCACGCGCTTGTGCGGGTTGGACGGGCCGGCCATGTTGCGCACCACGCTGGACAGGTCGAAGCGCAGCACACGCTCGTATTGTGCGGTGGCCAGGTCATCGGCCCAGAGGCCGGTGGTACGGGCGTAGTTCTCCACCAGCGCCACCTGCGATTCCTCGCGGCCGGTCAGGCGCAGGTAATCGATGGTCTGCCCGTCGATGTAGAACATCGCGGCGGTCGCGCCGTACTCCGGGCACATGTTGGAAATGGTGGCGCGGTCACCGATGGTCAGTGCCGCAGCACCCTCGCCGAAGAATTCAAGATACGCACCGACCACGCGCTCCTTGCGCAGGAACTCGGTCAGCGCCAGCACCACGTCGGTGGCAGTGATGCCCGGCTGCGGCCTGCCGGTCAGCTCGACACCGATGATGTCCGGCAGACGCATCCACGAGGCGCGGCCCAGCATCACGTTCTCGGCTTCCAGGCCGCCAACACCAATCGCGATCACGCCCAGTGCATCCACGTGCGGGGTATGGCTGTCGGTACCCACGCAGGTATCCGGGAAGGCCACGCCGTCCTGCACGTAGACCACCGGCGACATCTTCTCCAGGTTGATCTGGTGCATGATGCCGTTGCCCGGCGGAATCACGTCCACGTTCTCGAACGCCAGCTTGGTCCAATCGATGAAGTGGAAACGGTCTTCGTTGCGGCGATCTTCGATGGCGCGGTTCTTCTCGAACGCCTGCGGATCGAAACCACCGCACTCCACCGCCAGCGAGTGATCGACGATCAGCTGCACCGGCACCACCGGATTGACCTTGGCCGGGTCACCGCCCTTGTCGGCGATCGCATCACGCAGGCCAGCCAGGTCGACCAGTGCGGTCTGGCCGAGGATGTCGTGGCAGACCACGCGTGCCGGGAACCACGGGAAGTCGAGGTCGCGGCGGCGCTCGATCAGCTGCTTCAGCGAATCGCCAAGCGTAGCCGGATCGCAGCGACGCACCAGGTTCTCGGCCAGCACGCGCGAGGTGTACGGCAGGGTGGCATAGGCGCCAGGCTGGATCGCATCGACAGCGGCGCGCGCGTCGAAATAGTCCAGCGTGCTGCCGGGGAGGTTCTTGCGGTAATCGGTATTCATGGGCTGGCGGAGTGCTTGAGGCGGGCCGGGTGCCGGCGGTGCGGCGGCGAAAGCATCCGGCCGGCACGGGGCCGGCCGGATGGGTACAGCAGGGGGATCAGACGCGCTTGTCGATGGCGACGAAGTCGCGGTCTTCCGGACCGATGTAGTTGGCGCTCGGGCGGATGATCTTGCCGTCGATGCGCTGCTCGACGATGTGCGCGCTCCAGCCGGCGGTGCGGGCGATCACGAACAGCGGGGTGAACATCGCGGTCGGCACGCCCATCATGTGGTAGCTGACGGCACTGAACCAGTCCAGGTTCGGGAACATCTTCTTGATGTCCCACATCACCGATTCCAGGCGCTCGGCGATGTCGTACATCTTCATGCTGGACTGTTCTTCGGACAGCTCGCGGGCCACGTCCTTGATCACCTTGTTGCGCGGATCGGAGACGGTGTAGACCGGGTGGCCGAAACCGATCACCACTTCCTTGCGCTCGACGCGGGCCTTGATGTCTTCCTCGGCTTCATCCGGGTTGTCGTAGCGCTTCTGCACTTCGAACGCCACTTCGTTGGCGCCGCCATGCTTCGGGCCACGCAGCGCGCCGATGCCACCGCAGATCGCGCTGTACATGTCGCTGCCGGTACCGGCGATGACGCGGCAGGTGAAGGTCGAGGCGTTGAACTCGTGCTCGGCATACAGGATCAGCGAGGTATGCATCGCCTTCACCCACGATTCCTGCGGCTTCTCGCCGTGCAGCAGGTGCAGGAAGTGGCCACCGATCGAGTCATCGTCGGTTTCCACGTCGATGGCGCGGCCGTTGTGGCTCCAGTGGTACCAGTACAGCAGCATCGAACCGAGGCAGGCCATCAGCTTGTCGGCGATGTCGCGCGCGCCCGGATGGTTGTGGTCGTCCTTCTCCGGCGCCACGCAGCCGAGCACGGACACGCCGGTGCGCATCACGTCCATCGGGTGCGCCGACGGCGGCAGTTCTTCCAGCGCCGCCTTCACCGCGGCCGGGATGCCACGCAGCGACTTCAGCTTGGCCTTGTACGAAACCAGCTCGGCGCGGGTCGGCAGCTTGCCGTGCACCAGCAGGTAGGCGATTTCCTCGAACTCGCTGGTGTTGGCCAGGTCCAGGATGTCGTAGCCACGGTAGTGCAGATCGTTGCCACTACGGCCCACGCTGCACAGCGCGGTGTTGCCGGCGGCGGTGCCGGACAGGGCGACGGACTTCTTCGGCTTGAAGGTCGGGGTTGCGGTCGTATCGTTCATGTTTCCCTCCGAAAACTTGATGGTGCAGGGTACTGCTTATTTCTTGGCGGCGAACAGTGCATCGAGCTGCTGCTCGAAGGCGTGGTAGCCGATGCGGTCGTAGAGTTCTTCGCGGGTCTGCATGGTGTCCACCACGTTGCGCTGGTGGCCATCGCGGCGCACCGCCTGGTAGACGTTCTCGGCAGCCTTGTTGGCGGCACGGAACGCCGACAGCGGGAACAGCTGGATGGCGACGCCGGCCGAGGCCAGTTCATCGCGGCTGAACAGCGGGGTGGCGCCGAATTCGGTGATGTTGGCCAGCACCGGCACCTTCACCGCGTCGACGAAGCGGCGGTAGGTGTCCAGGTCGTAGGCAGCCTCGGCGAAGATGCCGTCGGCACCGGCCTCGACACAGGCGATGGCGCGCTCGATAGCCTTGTCCACGCCGTCCACCTGGATGGCGTCGGTGCGCGCGATCAGGAAGAAGTCCGGATCGGTCTTGGCATCGGCGGCCGCCTTCACCCGGTCGACCATTTCACCCTGCGAGACGATCTCCTTGCCCGGGCGGTGACCGCAGCGCTTGGCGCCGACCTGGTCCTCGATGTGGCAGGCGGCCGCGCCGGCCTTGATCAGCGACTTCACGGTGCGCGCGATGTTGAACGCGCTCGGGCCAAAGCCGGTGTCGATGTCGACCATCAGCGGCAGATCGCAGACATCGGTGATGCGGCGCACGTCCACCAGCACGTCTTCCAGGGTATTGATGCCCAGGTCCGGCAGGCCCAGCGAGCCTGCGGCAACGCCGCCGCCGGACAGGTAGATGGCACGGAAGCCGGCGCGCTTGGCCAGCAGGGCGTGGTTGGCGTTGATCGCGCCGATCACCTGCAGCGGCGATTCGGCAGCCAGCGCCTCACGGAAGCGGGCACCGGCAGAGAAAGGGGCGGAAGCAGTCATGCGGCAATCCAGGTTGAAGAACGGATGGGTAGGCGCAAGCACCATGCCAAGCTGCAAGCGGTTGATTTCACGGGGATGACCGACACGCAACCGCGAAACAAATGAAACATTGAAACAGATGTATCATGAAACACCCCGTCTGAACCCATCGCCATGTACCTGCCCCGCTCGCCCCTGCGCCATGCCGATGCCGACCCCGGCCGACCGGTGATCTGGACGGTCAGCGTCTCGCGGCTGACCGGCCTGCTCGGCGACGTCATTCCCGAGTTCGACCGTCGCGCGCGCATCGAACAGATCAACCTCGGCTTCGAGGAAGCGGTGGATGTGATCGGCCAGCGCCTGCGCCGCGAGCATTGCGATGTGGTGATTGCCGGCGGCTCCAACGCCGCCTGGCTGCGCGGCCGGCTGGAGCTGCCGCTGGTACCGATCCAGGCCAACGGCTTCGACCTGATGGAAGCACTGGCGCGCGCGCGACGCATCGCCAGCCGCATCGGCCTGGTCACCCACGCCAGCGACGTGCCGGTGTTCAGCAACTTCCAGCAGAGTTTCGGCCTGGATATCGAGCATCGCCGTTTCGTCACCCGCGAGGACGCACGCGACTGCATCGCCGACCTGCGCGCCAACGGCATCGAAGTGATCGTCGGCACCGGCATGGCCATCGACCACGCCGAACAGGCCGGCCTGCCCGGGGTGCTGCTGTACTCCGCCGACTCGGTGCGACAGGCGTTCGAACATGCGCTGGAACTGACCCAGACCCTGGCACGTTCCAGTGGCAATCGGCCTAGCCCACGTCGGCGCCCGGCAGCGCGCGCCGATGCGCATGAACTGCTCGGCGACAGCGACACGATGGCGCAGGTGCGCGCACAGATCGCGCTGTATGCCCCGCATGACAGCACCGTGCTGGTCACCGGCGAAACCGGCACCGGCAAGGAACTGGTTGCGCGCCAGCTGCACGCGGCCAGCGGCCGTCGAGGCCGCTTCGTCGCGTTGAACTGCGGCGCGATCAGCGAATCGCTGCTGGAAGCGGAGCTGTTCGGCTACAGCGATGGGGCATTCACCGGCGCACGCCGTGGCGGCCGTGTCGGCCTGATCGAGGCCGCAGACGGTGGCACCCTGTTCCTGGACGAAATCGGCGAACTGCCGCTACCGCTGCAGACCCGCCTGCTGCGCGTACTGGAAGAACGCGAGGTACTGCGCGTGGGCGCCACCGAACCGACCCCGGTGGACCTGCGCGTGGTGGCCGCCACCCTGCAGTCGCTGGAGCAGCGCGCAGCAACCGGCAGCTTCCGTCGCGACTTGTATTACCGCTTGGCCGCACTGCGTATCGCCCTGCCCACGCTGCGCGCGCGGCGTGGCGACATTCCGATGCTGGCACAGCACTTCTTCCGCCAGCTGCGCGGCATCGATGCGCCATTGGATGAGGACGCGATGGGCATACTGATCGCCGCCGGGTGGCCCGGCAACGTGCGCGAACTGCGCAACCTGGTGGATCGCCTGCGCATCCACTGGCAGCCGGGCGAAGGGCTGATCGATGCGGCGCGCCTGCTGCAGCTGGCGCCGGAGCTGGTGAATGAAGGTGCCGCCTCGATGCCGGTGGAAAGCAACGGCAAGCGCCCACCGCGTGCGCAGTTGGAAACGCTGCTGCAGGAACATCGCAATGATCGCGAAGGGATGGCGCAGGCGCTGGGCGTCTCACGCACCACGCTATGGCGCTGGCTGCGCGCGGAGGGGTTGTAACCACTCGTTGCCTGGTGGGTGCGAACCTTGGTTCGCACCGCTCTTCCGTCAAGCATCTCATCCACGCATGGCGTGGATCTACCGGAACACACCAAATGCTACAGGCGCACTCCGGCTGCGCGCGGACGATGAGCACTCACCGTACCCAGCGCGCCTCGATGGCGAACCGTCCACTCCCCACCGCCGCAATCCAAAGCAGCAACACCCCCAGCGGCACTTCGCTCAGGTAGAAGAACCAGCTCAACCAATCCGGCACGCCCAATCCTGCTGGAATGCGTGCGATGCCATCCGTCAATGCGGCCACCGCGCAGATGCCCGCCAGCAGCAACGCCGAGGGGCGGCTCAGCAGCCCCAGCACCAGCAGGCCGCCGGCGATCCATTCGATCACACCGAGCACCGGCGCACTGAACACCGGGAACGGAATGCCCGCATCAACCAGCGTATGCACCATGCGCTCGCGCCCCGCGTCGGTGAACACCTTGTTCCAGCCGGATACGCAGAACATCACGCCGGCGACGATGCGGGCAAGCAGCAGCAGGAAGGCTTCCACGCCGCGGCGTGGCGGCGGCACAGCAAACAGGCAACGCCAGGAGGGCATGGCAACTCCGGAAGTCGAGGGCATTCGTTGGAGTGTGCCGGTTGGTTGCCTGCCCGCAGATGAAGCGCATGGGTCCGAATGCGACAATCCGCTCTTGTAGAGTCGAGCCATGCTCGACTGCTTTACGCGCCAGAGCAAAAGCAGCCGAGCATGGCTCGGCTCTACAACAGCCGCCCGTCGGCCAGCAGCAGCTCGATTTCCTCCACCTGCACCACCGGCACCTGCCACGGGTGATGCGGCACGATGCCCTGTTCGAAGATGCGCTGCAGCCGCTGCGGATTCCGAGGCAGGCAGAATTCCAGGCGCACGCTGTCGACCACTTCGGTGCGGCCCGCCTCACCCTGCACGGGTGACGCACCCACGCGCGGGCGGAACTGCTCGAACCCCGGCGCCGACCACCACATCCCGTGCTCGTAGTCGCCGGCCGCCAGCGCGTCCACCGCGAGGATGCCCTGCTTCACTGCATCCAGTGCTGCCGACGGCACGAACACCACCACACGGTACAGCGGCAGGCGTTGCATCAGGTTGCCTTACGGATACAACAGGCGCTTGCTCCAGCGCCCTTCGGCACCGGCTTCATAGCACCAGCGTTCGTGCAGGCGGAACTGCGCGCCATACCAGAACTCGATGCGGTCAGGCACCACGCGCAGGCCGCTCCAGCCCTCCGGGCGCGGCACGTCCTTGCCCTCGAAGCGGGCTTCGACCTCGGCCACGCGCGCATCGAATTCCTCGCGCGTCGCCAGCGTCTTCGACTGCTGCGAGGCCCAGGCGCCGATCTGGCTCATGCGCGGGCGGCTGGCGAAATAGGCATCGGCTTCAGCATCGGCGACCTGCTCGACACGGCCTTCGATGCGCACCTGGATACCCGCCTCGCGCAGGCTGCGCCACAGGAACAACAGCGCGGCCTGCGGATTGGCCTGCAGCTCCTGGCCCTTGTGGCTGTCCAGGTGGGTATAGAAGACGAAGCCACGCTCGTCGAAGGCCTTCAGCAGCACGGTACGCGCCGAGGGACGGCCCTGCGTATCGGCGGTGGCCACGGTCATCGCATTCGGCTCGACCTCGCGGCTCTGCTTGGCCTCGTCGAACAGGCCGGCAAACGTGGACAGGGCTTCGGCGTACAGGTCGCTCATGATTGCGTTCTTCTCACACGGATTGGGCTATTGTGGCTGCATGGCCGCTGCTGCGTATATGCCCCAGGTGAAAGGATTCCCCGAAACATTGGCCGAACAGGCGCTGGATGATGCGCTGGGCAGCGGTGCAGCGATTCCAGTATTGGCGATCAGCGGCCTGCAGGGGAGCGGCAAATCGACGCTGGCCGCGCAGGTGGTGGCGCGCGCCCAGGCACGCGGCCTGAACGCGGCCACGCTGTCGATCGATGACGTCTACCTCACCCGTGCGCAGCGCCAGCGACTGGCCCGCCAGGTGCATCCGCTGCTGATCACCCGCGGGCCGCCCGGCACCCACGACCTGCCGCTGGCCCACGGCGTGCTGGACGCGGTGGCCGCACGCCAGCCCTTCGCGATGCCACGATTCGACAAGCTGGCCGATGAACGCCTGCCCGAGGCTCAGTGGCCGCAGCTGCAGCAGCCATTGGACCTGCTGGTGTTCGAAGGCTGGTTCCTCGGCACACCGGCGCAGGATGACAACGCACTGGACAGCCCGCTGAACGCACTGGAGCGCGAGGCCGACGCCGATGGCCGTTGGCGCCGCTGGTGCAATCAGGCACTGGCCCGCAACTACCCGGCGTTGTGGCAGCGCTGCAACCGCCTGTGGTTCCTGCAGCCGCCGGATTTTTCGGTGGTGCCGCGCTGGCGCTGGCAGCAGGAGCAGAACCTGCAGGCGGCGCAGCCGGGCCGGCACGGCATGAGCCGGCCGCAGCTGGAGCGCTTCGTGCAGTATTACGAGCGGGTCAGCCGGCAGGCACTGCATGCCCTGCCCGGCCTGGCCGACCACGTGGTGGTGCTGGACGGCCAGCGCCAGGTGCAGGCGGTGCGCTGAGCACGCCTATTCCACCAGGAAGGTCACCCGCAGGTTGACCCGCCATTCGGTGATTTCGCCGCTGCCGTTGGTGACCACCTTGGTCTCGTTCACCCAGGCGCCCTGGATGCCCTTGACCGTCTCGGAAACCTTCTTCAGCCCGCTGCGCACGGCGTCTTCCACGCTTTTGGGCGAGGAGGCGGTGATTTCGATGACCTTGGCGACCGTCATGGCCTGTACTCCGGCTGGCGCGGGAGACCCCGCAGGAACGCCTACCCTGACGTGAAGAACGTAAAGGCAAGGGCACGGAGGTGTTAGCATCAGAGGGCATGAATCCTGCTCCGAACCTGATCCTGATCGGCCCGATGGGCGCCGGCAAAACCTGCATCGGCCGCCGCCTGGCCGAGCGCTTCACGCTGGACTTCGTCGATGTCGACCAGGCCATCGTCGATGCCGCCGGCGCCAGCATCCCGACCATCTTCGAGCACTCGGGTGAAACCGGCTTCCGCAGCCATGAGCGCGAAGCCTTGGCCCGTGTGCTGGAAGGCCGCGGCCAGCTGGTCTCCACCGGTGGCGGCGCCGTACTGGATCCGGACAACCGTGCGCTGATCGCCCAGCGCGGCTTCGTGGTCTACCTGCGGGTCAGCGTTGCCGCGCAGCTGGAACGCCTGGCCCGCGACAAAGGCAGGCCACTGCTGCAGCGCCCGGACCGCGAGCAGGTGCTGCACGATCTGGCTGCTCACCGCGACCCGCTGTACCGCGAGCTGGCCGACCTCACCCTCGATACCGACCCGTACACCGCTGCCGACGCGACCGCCCACCTGGTGGTCAAGCTGGCCACGCAATGGCAGCGCCAGGACCTGACCGCATGACTTCCCCCGCCCTGCTGCAGGTCGCCGTTGGCGGCGACCGCCCCTACTCCATCACCATCGGCGCTGGTGCCCAGACCGACGGCACCGCGTTGGCCTCGCATGTGCGCGGCCGCCACGTGCTGCTGCTCAGCGACAGCGAAGTGGCTCCGCGCTACCTGGCAGCCGTGAAGCAGACGCTGCTGGCCGCACGCCCCGACCTGATCGTCGGCGAGCACGTGCTGGCCGCCGGCGAAGCCTCCAAGACCCTGGCCGAATTCGGCCGCGCGATCGAAGCGCTGGCCGCGCTCGGCGCCACCCGGGATGCCTGCGTGTTCGCCCTCGGTGGCGGCGTGGTCGGTGATCTCGCCGGTTTTGCCGCGGCCTGCTGGATGCGCGGCGTGGACTGCGTGCAGCTTCCGACCACCCTGTTGGCGATGGTTGATTCGTCGGTGGGCGGCAAGACCGCGGTCGACATTCCCGCCGGCAAGAACCTGGTCGGCGCGTTCCATCCGCCGCGCGCGGTGATCGCCGATACCCGCGTGCTGGCCACCCTGCCGCCGCGCGAGCTGCGCGCCGGCCTGGCCGAAGTGGTGAAGTACGGCGCGCTGGGCGATGCGGTGTTCTTCGAATGGCTGCAGCAGCATGCCGATGCGCTGCTGGCCGGCGAAGACAACGTGCTTTCTGAAGCCATCGCGCGCAGTTGCCGGCACAAGGCCGCCATCGTCGAGCGCGATCCGTTCGAGAAGGGGGAACGTGCCCTGCTCAACCTGGGACACACCTTCGGCCACGCCATCGAGACCGAACAGGGCTACTCCGCCCCCGGCCGCGATGCGCTGAACCATGGCGAGGCGGTGGCGGTGGGCATGGTGCTGGCGGCGAAGCTGTCCACCGACCTGGGCCTGGCCGACGATGCCGACCGTGCGCGCCTGCAGGCCCTGCTGGAACGCCTCGGCCTGCCGGTGGCGATCCCGGCGGGGCTGGACCCGCAGGCCCTGCTCGGCCGCATGCGGCTGGACAAGAAGAACGTGGCCGGCCGCCTGCGCCTGGTGCTGTGGCGTGGCATGGGCCGCGCCGAAGTGGTGCCGGACGTGGATGAGGCAGCGGTGCTGAAGGTGCTGTCGGCCCGGTAGTGCCGGCCAACGGCCGGCACCACCGCGTTGCGGCCGGGGTCACCCTGGCCCCGCTACAATCGGCGCCATGCACGTCTACCTGCAACATCCCGACGCCGGTGCGCAGGCACCGCGCTTCCTGCGCCTGAGCCTGCAGCCGGATCTGTTCGGCAGCTGGGAACTGCTGCGCGAGAGCGGCCGCGTCGGCAGCCGCTCGCAGCTGCGGCGCGAGCTGTTCCTGCAGGCCGACGAAGCCCGCCATGCCTTCGAGAAGGCCCGCGATGCCGAACTGCATCGCGGTTTCCAGATCCTCTCGCACGGCGACTGACGCCGCTGCCAACTTTCGTCCAAGGAATGCCCATCGTGACCAGCCCTCTCCGCAACGATCGCCTGCTGCGCGCCCTGCGCCGCGAACCGGTGGACTGCACCCCCGTCTGGCTGATGCGCCAGGCCGGACGCTACCTGCCGGAATACCGCGCGACCCGGGCCAAGGCCGGCAGCTTCCTGGCCATGGCCAAGAATCCGGAGATTGCCTGCGAGGTTACCCTGCAGCCGCTGCGCCGCTTCCCGCTGGATGCGGCCATCCTGTTCTCGGACATCCTCACCATTCCCGATGCGATGGGCCTGGAGCTGTACTTCGTCGAAGGCGAAGGCCCGAAGTTCCGCCACCCGGTGCGTGATGAAGCGGCCATCGCCAGGCTGGCGGTGCCGGACATGGAACAGGACCTGGGCTACGTGATGGACGCGGTGCGCCTGATCCGCCGTGAGCTGGACGGCCAGGTGCCGCTGATCGGTTTCTCCGGCAGCCCGTGGACGCTGGCCTGCTACATGGTGGAAGGCGGCGGCAGCAAGGACTTCGCGCGGATCAAGGCGATGGCACTGAACCATCCGCAGGCCCTGCACCGCCTGCTGGAGGTCACCACCGAGGCGGTGATCGCCTATCTCGGCGCGCAGCGCGCGGCCGGTGCACAGGCGCTGCAGGTGTTCGACACCTGGGGTGGCGTGCTGTCGCCGTCGATGTACCGCGAGTTCTCGCTGCGCTACCTGCAGCGGATTGCCGAGGGCCTGGAGCGCGGCGAAGGCAACGAGCGCACCCCGCTGATCCTGTTCGGCAAGGGCACCGGCCTGCATCTGGAAGCGCTGTCGCAGACCGGTGCCGATGCGCTGGGCCTGGACTGGACGCTGGATCTGGACGAGGCGATGCGCCGCACCGGCGGCCGCGTCGCCCTGCAGGGCAACCTCGACCCGACCACCCTGTACGCCTCGCCGGATGCGATCGCCGCCGCAGCAGCACGCGTGCTCGACACCTATGCCGCCGGCAACGGTGGTTCGCGCGAGGGCCATGTGTTCAACCTCGGTCACGGCATGTCGCCGGACATGGACCCGGCGCACGTGCAGGTGCTGGTCGACGCAGTGCACGCGCACAGCCAGCGCTGAGCATTGCGCATGCGGTTGCGGCGCGATGTTGATCGCGCCGTGACCCGCAGTGCGCGATCATGACGACCCCCACGCTGCACCGGCCACACCCCATGTCCACATCGCCATCGACCTACACCCGCCAGCGCCCCCTGCTGTGGCTGGTTTCGTTGGCGATCTTCATGCAGATGCTGGACTCGACCATCGTCAACACGGCCTTGCCGGCGATGGCGGCCAGCCTGGGCGAAAGCCCGCTGCAGATGCAGTCGGTGGTGTTCAGCTACGCATTGGCGGTAGCCACCTTCATTCCCGCCTCCGGATGGATCGCCGACCGCTACGGCACCCGCCGCACCTTCCTGGTGGCGATCATCCTGTTCACCCTCGGCTCGCTGGCCTGTGCGCTGGCCCAGCACCTGCACCAGCTGGTTGGGGCACGTGTGCTGCAGGGAATCGGCGGTGCGATGCTGCTGCCGGTTGGACGCCTGGCAGTGATGCGTTCGGTGCCACGCGAGGACTTCCTGCGCGCGATGAGCTTCATCGCCATCCCCGCGCTGGTCGGCCCGTTGATCGGCCCGACGTTGGGTGGCTGGCTGGTCGAGATCGCGTCGTGGCACTGGGTGTTCCTGATCAACCTGCCGATCGGCGTGATCGGTTTCATCGCCGCGATGAAGATCATGCCCGACCACTACGCCAGCCATCGCACCCGTTTCGACCTGCGCGGCTACATCATGCTGGCCTTTGCGATGGTGGTGCTGTCGCTGGCGCTGGACGGCATCTCCGGGCTCGGAACGCCACATGCGCTGGTGATGCTGATGACCGTGGCCGGCCTGGCCGCACTGGTCGGTTACTGGCTGCATGCCGCCAACTCCACCGCGCCGTTGTTCTCGCTGGCCCTGTTCCGCGTGCCCAGCTACCGCATCGGCATCCTTGGCAACCTGTTCTCGCGCATCGGCAGCAGCGCCATGCCGATGCTGATCCCGCTGCTGCTGCAGGTCGGCCTGGGCCTTGGCCCGATGAACGCCGGCCTGATGATGGTGCCGGTGGCGGCGGCCGGCATGGTGTCGAAGAAGCTGGCGGTGAAGCTGGTCGAGCGCTACGGCTACCGCCGCGTGCTGATGGTCAACACCGTGCTGGTTGGCCTGGCGATGGCCAGCTTCATCCTGATGACACCCGGCCAGCACCTGGCCTGGCGCCTGCTGCAGCTGGCCTTCTTCGGTGCGGTCAATTCCCTGCAGTTCACCGTGATGAACACCGTGACGCTGCGGGATCTGGACCGCGAATTCGCCAGTTCCGGCAACAGCCTGCTGTCGATGGTGATGATGCTCGCCGCCGGTTTCGGTGCCGCGGCGGCCGGCAGCCTGCTGGCTGCGTTCGGCAATCACCTGGACAGCAACAGCGCCACCGCGGCACTGCATGCGACGTTCCTGTGCGTGGGCGCGATCACCCTGACCTCGACGATGATCTTCTGGCAGCTGCCGGACACCAAGCCCGAACCGCGGCAGGTCGAGCACGTCGCGGAGTGAGGGGGTTCGGCAGGGCTGCACCCTGCACCCGCCGAATCAACGTCAGCGTCAAAAGCGGGCATTCCGTGGAATGGCGGGGCGGTGTCGGATTGCGGGGACGCCACAAGTACGTCCCTGCAGGCTTGGCAGCCGCATCCATGCGGCTGACACCCCGCAATCCGACACCGCCCCACCTCTGACAGATGGGCGCTGCTGTTGGTGGGTGTCGACCTTGGTCGACACATCGGTCAGATATCGAAATGTACATGGGGTCAGATTCATTTTGATATCTGACAGAGATTCGTCCACGCATGGCGTGGATCTACTGGAGACCGCGACGGGTCTGGAGGAGAGCCCCCTGAGTCAGGGGGCGGCCGCGAAGCGGCGGGGGTATGGGCGCTGGTAAGAGGGGCCCGCGTTTCGCGCAGCGAAGCGTGGGAGCGACAGCGCGCATGCGATGGCGTGTACCAGGGCCGCAGGCCCTGCCGAACCTACCTTCCCATCACCCGGGCGATCGCTTCCACCAGCAGTTCCCCGGTCACCGGCTTGCGCAGGAAGCCACCGATGCCGGCCGCCTCCACCTGCTGCTGCAGGTCCGGGTCGGTACGTGCGGTCACCGCCAGCAGCGGCAGCATGTAGCCCTGGTTGCGCAGATGCTGGGCCAGCTCGAAGCCGCTCAGGCCCGGCAGGTCGAGATCCAGCAGGCCGACGTCGAAATCACCGGCACTGATCTCACGCAGTGCCGCCAGCGCATGGCCCGCATGTACCACCTCGTGCCCGCGCGCACTCAGCAGCCCGCGCACCACATCGGCCACAGTCGCGTCGTCCTCCACCAGCAGTACCCGCAATGGCGGCATGTTGGCCGCGTCCTCGCGGTGCGTTTCACCATCTGCTTCGGCATCGGCATCGACCACCATCGGCAACGGCAACGTCACGCCGAAGCAGGTGCCGCGACCAAGCTGGCTCTCCACCTGGATCCGCCCCTGCATCGCATGCGCCAGTTCGCGGCAGATCGCCAGGCCCAGGCCACTGCCGCCGTACTGCGCCGCGGTACGTGCACCATCGGCCTGCTCGAAGCGGCGGAACAGGCGTTGCTGTTGCTCCTGGCTGATGCCGGGGCCGGTGTCGCGCACTTCGAAATGCAGCGATCGCAGCTCGGCGTCGCTGCGCGCGTGCAGGGTGATGGTGCCGCGGCTGGTGAACTTGACCGCATTCGAAAGCAGGTTCAGCAGGATCTGCCGTACCCGCATCGCGTCGCCGGTGGCCTGCAGGCCGGGCGGCAACTGGTTGTCGAGGGTGAAGCGCAGGCCCTTCTGTGCAGCCAACGGGCCCATCAGCGCCGCCAGGTCCTGCAGCAGGCAGCTCAGCGCGAACGGCTTGGACTGCAACTCCAGACGGCCCGATTCGATCCGCGCCAGGTCCAGCGCATCGTTGACCAGATGCAGCAGGTGCTCGCCGGCGTGGCGGATTGATTGTGTATAGCCGCGCTGCTGCGGATCCAGCGGTGAGGACAGCAGCAGCTCGCTCATGCCGAGCACACCGGTCATCGGCGTGCGGATCTCATGACCAAGGTTGGCCAGGAAGCGGGTCTTGGCCGCCGACGCCTGCTCGGCCAGCTCCTGCTTGTGCAGCGCCAGCTGATAGGCGTGGCGACGCTGCAGGCGCCGACGGTACAGCCAGGCGAACCAGCTGGTCAGCAGCAGCGCGAACGAGGCCAGCACCAGCAGGCCGGACAGGCTGCGCCACCACGGTGGCTGCACGCGGAATTCCAGGCTCTGCACCCGTGACCAGACATGGTCGGCCGACCGCGCCTGCACTTCCAGCCGATAGCTGCCCGGTGCCAGCCGCGAGAACAGGCGCTCACCGGCCGGTCCCACTTCCACCCAGTCCGGGTCATAGCCGGCCAACCGGTAACGATAGGTATTGGACGCCGAATCGGCGAACGACAACAGGCGCGCGACGATGCGCAGATCGCGGTCGCCATCGGCGATCTGCAACGGCGCGTCGTGGGTGAGGTCCAGCACCTGCTCGTTGCGGCGCACCTCCACCCGCTCGATCACCAGCGGCGCACGCCGCATCGAGGGCCGCACCTGCTCCGGGTCGAACACCACCACACCGGCCGGCGTACCCGCCACCAGATGGCCGTCTCCCGACATCACCAGCGTGTGCTCGCGGAATTCCTGGCTCGGCAGGCCGTCATGCACGCCATACAGGCGCACGCTCTGGCCATCGGCGCCGATGCGCACCAGGCCACGCGCGCTGGTTGCCCACGCCACCCCCTGTGCATCGACCACCAGCCCCGAAGCGGAGATCGCCGGGTAGCCCTGCTCGGCACCGATCACGGCCTGCCGCTCCAGCCGGCCCTGGCGCCAGCGGTAGCGCGACAGGCGGCCATCCTCGGACAGCCAGACCTGGCCATCGCTGCCCACGTGCAGTGCATGGATCGCGGTCGCCGGTGCGCCCGGCACCGGCTGGAAGCGCTCGCTTTCCGGCAGCCACTGCAGCAGGCCTCGGCTGCTGGCCAGCCAGATATGATCCTGCGGCCCGCATTCCACATCGAGATTGAGCTGGCCCTGCTGCAATCCGCGCTGGCCATTGTCCAGCTGGCGCCGCAGGCGCCCATCCAGATCGCGCTGCTGAAGACCCGACGGCAGCATCAGCCAGAGGCTGTCACCATCACAGGTCATCATCGATTCGATGACCCCTTCCATGGTCGCGTCGGCGCCGGCATCCCGGCCCCAGCGGCGCAGATCTCGCCGCTTCGGGTCGTAGCGCAGCAGCGCGTCGTTGGAGCCGATCCAGACCTGGCCGCGGCGATCCTCGCGCACCGAGGTCAGCCAGCGCATGCCGTTGACCCAGGTGCGGTGCTGTTCGATGCGGCCGCTCTTCGGATCGAAGCGGTCCAGCGCGCCGTGGCTGCCGACCGTCCAGATGCCGCCGTTGCTGGACGGGCTGGTACCCAGCACGAAGGCATTGCGCAGCGAGCGCGGGTCGTCCTCCAGCCGCGACAGCACCGAGAACTGCCACCAGCGCGGCAGCAGGTGCCACAGGCCGGCGTTGGTGCTGGCCAGCCAGATGCCCCCCTCGCGATCCTCGTAGGCGCCGGTCCAGTTCGGGCGTACCGGGCCACGCGCCACCGCGCTGTACAGCGGCACGGCCTGGTACTGGCCATCGACCGCGCGACCAAGGCCGGTGCGGGTGTCCAGCCAGTGCCCGCCCTGCTCGTCGCGCAGCATCATGCCCAGCACCTGTTCGCCTTCGGGCAGCTTCCAGGACGGTGCCTCGAAACGACCATCGGGACGACGCACGATGGCACCGGCCATCGTGCTGATCCAGAGGCTGCCATCGGGCTCGGCCGTCAAGCCATTGATCAGCAGGCTGGGAACAATGCCGGCACCAACCCGTTCAAAGTCCGTGCCGGTCCAGCGCGCGACGCCATGCTTGGTGCCTATCCACAGGCTGCCATCGGCCAGGGTTGCCAGATAGGGCACCGATGCGGCCGGCAGACTGCGTGGGTTGTTCGCTTCGGGCAGGAAGCGCTGCAGCCGGTCCTGGTTGTCCAGGCGGTACAGACCACCTTCGTGGGTGCCGAACCAGACTGAACCATCCGGCGTGGTGGCCAGGCTCCAGACCGTGTTGGTGCCCATCAACGGCTGGCTGCTGCGGTCGTAGAAATGCAGCTGGCGACGATCGGCCGACATCCGTACCAGACCGGCGTTCTCGGTGCCGATCCAGAGCTGGTTGCGGGCATCGACCAGCACCGTCCAGATGCGGTTGTCGCGCAGGCCGTCTTCCGAACGCCAGATCCGGTAGTTGCGCCCATCGTAGCGGGCCAGACCGTCGTTGGTGGCGATCCAGAGGTAACCGTAACGATCCTCGGCCATGCGGTTCACGGTATTGGACGGCAAGCCGTCGAACACCGTCACCTGACGCGGGCTCGGTGGCACCGGCTGCGCCGCAGCGGGCGACAGGCAGCACAGGAGGACCAGCAGCAGCATCGCCGCCCGCAGATACACCACCGATTGCCTCCTCACGCTGCTTCTGATGATTCCCGCACTACGGGCGTCGGCATGGTAAACCGAAAGTCGCGCCGTTCACGCCCGGCGCTGGCGCATTCAAAGAGCGGTTTGTCGTTTTGCGCGCGCCTGGGCAATGGCAGTCACCAGCATGTCACCGGTCACCGGCTTGCGCAGGAAGCCATCGAACCCGGCCGCCAGGACCTGGGTCTCGGCGTAGGCATCGGAGCGCGCGGTGACCGCCACCAGCGGTAGTTCATAGCCCATGGTGCGCAGCTGGCGAGCGATGGCGGTGCCGTCCAGCGCGGGCAGATCGAGATCGAGCAGGCCCACGTCAAAACCATCGGTGGCAATCTCCGAAAGCGCGCCCAGGCCATGCAGCACGTGCACCACGTCGTGGCCACGGCCACGCAGCAGGCCGGCGATGACCTCGGCCACGGTCGCGTCATCTTCCACCAGCAGGATGCGCAGCGGCGGCAGCACCGGCAGCACCGGCGACTCGCCCGGCGCATTGGCGGCCTGCCGGATCCAGGGCAGCGGCAACCACACCCGGAATCGCGCGCCCTTGCCCGGCTGGCTGTCCACTTCGATGCGTCCGTTCATGGCCATGGCCAGCTCCTGGCAGATCGCCAGGCCCAACCCGCTGCCGCCATAGCGCGACGCGGTGCGCGGGCCGTCCGCCTGTTCGAAGCGATGGAACAGCCGGTCCTGCTGCTCGGCGTTGATGCCCGGGCCGGTGTCATGCACTTCGAAGCAGAGTCCGCCACCGTTCTCTTCCAGGCGCACGGCCAGGCCGACGTGCCCGCGCTCGGTGAACTTGATTGCATTGCCCAGCAGGTTGAGCAGGATCTGCCGCACGCGCATCTCGTCGCCGCTGACGCTGATCGGCCCCAGCGGATCGCCCCCACGCTGGAACCCCAGGTTGCGCTGCTTCGCCATCGGCTCCATCAACGCCTGCACCTGGTCGAGCAGGCCAGCCAGATCGAACGGGCGCAGGTCGAGCTCCAGCCGGCCGGCCTCGATGCGGGCCAGATCCAGTGCGTCATTGACCAGCCGCAGCAGGTGGCTGCCAGCCTGCTGGATCGAGCCTGCATAGCTGCGCTGCACCGCATCCAGCGGGGTGGCCAGCAGCAACTCACTCATGCCGAGCACACCGGTCATCGGCGTGCGCACCTCATGGCCCAGCGTGGCCAGGAACCGGCTCTTGGCCTGGGAGGCCTGCTCTGCCAGTTGCTGCTTGTGCACGGTCAACTGCCATTGCTGGCGGCGGCGCAGGCGCGCACGGATCGACCACACCAGGATAAGCAGCAGCAGCGAGCCGATCAGCAGGTAGCCGAAGATCGCCATGCCGCTGCGCCACCAGGGTGGCAGCACCTTCACCTGCAACCGCTGTGAAGGCGTCCACGTGCCACTGGCCGTTGCCGCCTGGACTTCAATGACGTAGCTGCCGGTCGGCAGCCGCGACAGCGTGCGCTGGCCGTCACCGCCCTGCTCCACCCAGTTCTGGTCGTAGCCCTGCACCCGGAAGCGGTAACGGTTGCCCTGCGGATTGGCATAGGAAAGCAGTCGCGCATCGATCTGCAGATCACGATCATCCGGCCCCAGCAACAGCGTGCCGGTGGTCGGCAGCGGTTGCCAGCCGCGGGCATCATCACGCCGCACGCGGACCTCGGCGATCACCAGCGACG
The DNA here is from genome assembly GCF_030236855.1 of Stenotrophomonas maltophilia group sp. Smal13. Classification (NCBI taxonomy): domain Bacteria; kingdom Pseudomonadati; phylum Pseudomonadota; class Gammaproteobacteria; order Lysobacterales; family Lysobacteraceae; genus Stenotrophomonas; species Stenotrophomonas maltophilia group sp. Smal13. The sequence continues at coordinate 16,487 of NZ_JASJSQ010000017.1, read as the reverse complement.
ACGGCGGCAGCACCGCATCGGCAGCATTCACATCGAACACGACCAGGCCGGTCTGGGCCACCGCGAGCACGCGACCATCGGCATTCACCGCCGGCGGCCTGCTGGTGAACTCGGCGTCGGGCAGGCCATCGCGTTCGTTGAACTGCTGCAGGCGGCGCGTTTTCGGGTCCCACCGCAGCAGGCCACGTGGCGTGGTCGCCCACAGGCGGCCGTCTTCGGCCAGCGCCAGTCCTCCCATGCTGACCGAGGGCACGCCAGCACTGCCATCGATGCGCTGGATCAGGCGCAGGCTCATGCCATCCCATTGGTAGCGTTCCAGCGCGCCCTGCCGGGCCAGCCACAGCTGCTGTGGATCCACCCACACCAGATCGTAGATCAGCCCGCGCGAAACGCCCGGCACCGCTTCGAAGCGCCCGGCCTGTTCACGCCAGATCCCCATGTCGCCCATCACCCAGGCCTTGCCCTGTGCATCAAAGCGGATCTGCTCGACCGGTGAATCGGCGGTCTTGCGGAGATCCTCCAGCGGGTAACTACGCAGCACGCGGCCATCGGCGCTGCGCTGCTGCAGGCCCAGGTTCATCACCGACAGCCAGACCGTGCCATCGGGGGCCTGCCGCATCAGATCGATGCGCTGGCGCAGATCGGCTCCCCCATCGATATGCCAATCGTGCAGCGCGCGGGTGGCCGGGTCGTACACGCTGATGCGGCCGGCACGCCCCAGCCACAGGCGCCCGTCCGGCCGCGGCAGCACCGACCACACCGCCCCGCTGCCGATCTCGCGATCGCTGGCCAACAACTTCAGTACTCCCTGCGCGTCCAGCTGGTACACGCCATGCGCTGAGCCGACGTAGTAATTCCGGCCATCACTGGCTGCACTCAGCAGGTACTGGCTGTCCAGCGGCTTGCCGTCAAGCTGGTTCCAGATCGAAAACCGGCGCCAGTCCGGCGGCAGGTAGGCCAGGCCCTGGGTCAGCAGCGCCACCCACAATCCGCCCTCATGGTCCTGCATCAGATCAAGCACACCGCTCTGGGCAGTGAGGAAGCCACTGCCGCGGTCGCCGTCGAGCCGCCGCAGCATGCTGGCATCTCCACGCAACAGGCCATCGGAGGTGCCCGCCCAGTAACCGCCCTGGCGATCGGCCAGCACCAGTGCCGAACGCAGGCGCGCACTGTCGGCCCAGCGCGGACGGCTGACCCGGTCCTGCGCGTCGATACGGTAGAGGCCGTCATTCTGGCTGCCGGCCCAGATCGAGCCATCGGGGTCGCGGCTCAGGCGCAACACACTCAGCGCCCCCAGTTCGCGCGGCGCGACAGCCTCGAATCCAGTCCCGTTCCAGCGCGCAATGCCCGCCTCGGTGCCGATCCACAGTCGCCCCTGCGCATCGACCAGGCTGCTGTAGATGGTATTGCTGGGCAACCCGCCAGGACGGGCCGGATCATGCTCGAAGAAGCGCAGGCTGCCGTCTTCACCGAAACGGCAGACGCCATGGCCACTGGTGCCGATCCACAGTGCATCCTCGGCGTAGGCCAGCGTCCAGAACTGGCTCATGCAGGGGCCGTTGACCGCATCGAAGGTCTTGAAGCGTTCGCGGTCGGCATCCAGCCGGGCCACGCCCTTGCCATTGATGCCGACCCAGACGCGGTCCAGGGGATCGACCAGCAGGGTCTCGATCTCGTTGCCGGGCAGCGAGCCCGGCTGCTCCGGATCATGTTCCCAGACCCGCAGGTTGCCACCGTCATAGCGCACCAGGCCACCATCGGTGGCCGCCCAGATATGGCCCTGGCGGTCCTCGGCCAGCGCCAGCACCATGCGCGAGGGCATGCCTTCAGCTGCACCGAAACGGCGCAGGCGCGGTGTTTCCGCCATGTCGAGGGCCGTGGCCGCCGTGGCGAACGCCATCAGCAGCAGCCCCATTCCCGCGATGCCTCGGCACCACCGGCGCCAACCGCTCGTCATCCTGAACCCCCTGTCCTGTCCCGATTGTCACACAGGGCCGGGTTCATGGCTGCAACAGGCTGTTTCCACCGGTGGACCCACCACGAACTGTTGCAGCCATGCACGCAACGTTGGCAGGGGGCTGTGCGTATGATCGCAACGTCCCCCTTCCGGAGCCCGCCATCGATGCGTCCCTGCCTGGCCCTGCTGCCGATGCTGCTCGCCACCGCCCCCGCCTGGGCGGATGCAGATACCTATCGCCTCGATCCGGTGCATACGCGTGTGCTGTTCACCATCGACCACGCGGGTTACTCGCAGGCGATGGGTACGGTCTCCGGCAGTGAGGGCCGCCTGCAGTTCGATCCCGACAACTGGCGCGAGGCCACACTGGATGTCGAGGTCCCCGTGTCGCGATTGGACCTAGGTGATGCCAAATGGAACCAGGCCACGCTGGCCCGCAGCCTGCTCGACGGCGAGCGTTTCCCCAGCGCGCGCTTCGTCTCCAGCCGGGTCGAACCGATCGATGCCAGGCGCGCCCACGTGATCGGTACCCTGACCCTGCGCGGCGTCAGCCAGGAAGTCACCCTGGACGTGACCCTCAACGCCATCAAGCGCTACCCCCTCCCCCCGTTCCGACGCACCGCCGGTTTTTCCGCCAGCACCACGCTGAGCCGGCGCGCGTTCGGCATCACCGCCTGGCCGGGCGTCATCGGTGATGCAGTACAGCTGAGGATCGAGGCTGAAGCCACCCTCGACCGCAGCGACGCCCCGGGAACTCCCGCTCCCGTTCCGCACTCCGACCCCAAGACGGCCCGCTAGAGGACCTTTCATGACCGCCAAGAACACCCCCGCCGCCTGGGGGAGTGTCAGCCAGATCCTGCATTGGTTGATCGCACTGCTGATCCTCGCCCTGGGCGTGGTCGGCCTGACCATGGGCGAACTGCCCAAGACGCCCAAGTACTTCTGGGTCTACACCGCACACAAGTCGATCGGCATCACCGTACTGGCGCTGGTGCTGTTCCGCCTCGGCTGGCGCCTGTACGCCGGCGCCCCCAAGCCGGTGCCGGGCGTGCCCAGCTGGCAGGAGCGCATCGCCAGCGCGACCCATGTCCTGTTGTATGTGCTGATGTTCGCCATCCCGCTGTCGGGCTGGCTGTACGACTCGGCCAGTGGCCTGCGCCCGTTCCGCTGGTTCGGCCTGGTTGATGTGCCCAAGCTGAGTGGCCCGGATCCGCAGGTCGTCGCGGTGTCCCACGCCATCCACGAATACGGCTTCTGGCTGTTGATCGCGGTGGTGCTGGCCCATGCCGGCGCTGCCTTCTACCACCACCTGTTCCAGCGCGATGCAACGTTGTCCCGCATGTTGCCGCGCGGCTGGCTCGCCTCCCCTCAGAAGGACTGACCGATGAACCTGAAACTGACCACTCCGGCCGCCGTGGCCGCCGCCCTGGCCGGCATGCTGGCCACCGCCCCGGCGCTCGCCGCGGACTACGCGCAGGCCCCCGGCGCCGGCTCGATCCTGGTGTTCGCCACCAAGTACGACGGCGAAGTGTTCACCGGCAGCTTTCCGGGCTTTGCCACCAAGCTCAGCTTCGACCCGGCCAACCCGGCCGCCGGTTCGCTGGACGTGGTGATTCCGCTGGCCGGTGCCAAGAGCGGCAACAGCGACCGCGACTCGACCCTGCAGACCGCCGACTTCTTCAACGTCGGCAAGTTCGCCACTGCGCGTTACACCGCCAAGGGCTTCCGTGCGGTGGGCAACGACCAGTTCGCCGCCGACGGCACGCTGGAGCTGCGCGGCGTCAGCAAGCCGGTCACCCTCACCTTCACCTGGAAGCCGGGCACCCAGCCGGTGTTGACCGGCAAGGCCACCGTCAAGCGCCTGGACTTCGGCGTCGGCAGCGGTGACTGGGCTGACACCAAGACCATCCCGGACGAAACCGCGATCAGCACGATCGTGAAGTTCGACGCGAAATGATCAACGGGCCGGGGCACCGCCCCGGCCATCATCTCCGGTGGTGCCGGCCGCTGGCCGGCAACCTCACCGATGCGGGCAGGTGCCGGCCAGCGGCCGGCACTACCGTTCGACGGCCAGCCAGGCTTGAACCGCAGCCGCGTCGAACGGCCAGTCCAGCTCACGGTCGCCGCGCTCGTCGCGCAGCACCGGCACCCGCGCGCCGTAGCGCGATTCCAGCGCTGGCTGGTCATCCAGGAACACCGATTCGAATTCCGGCGCCCGGGCCTTGGCCAGCTCGGCCAGCGCCATGTCGCACAGGTGGCAGTCGTCACGCTGGAACAGAGTCAACACCGGCAGGGTCCCCTTGGTGGAAATGCTGCGCCGCAGCCATTGAAGTGCGGCGTGAACCGCTAGAATAGCGGTCTCTTCCGGTACCCGCAGTACGGCAACCATGGCTGTCAGCACGTTCGACGTTTTCAAGATCGGCATTGGCCCGAGCTCCTCGCACACCGTCGGGCCGATGAAGGCCGCCGAGCGATTCATCCATCGCTGGCTGCTCGATCCGGGCCGCCTGCACGAGGTCGCACGCATCCGCGCCGATGTCTATGGCTCGCTGGCGCTGACCGGCCGCGGCCATGGCACCGACAAGGCGATCCTGCTCGGCCTGGAAGGCCAGCGGCCGAACCTGATCGACCCGGACATCATCCCGGCCACCCTGGAGCGCATCCGCAGCAGCAAGCGCATCCAGCTGATGGGCCAGCACGAGATCGCCTTCGACGAGAAGCGCGACCTCGGCATGAACAAGCGCCAGAAGCTGCCGTACCACACCAACGGCATGCGCTTCACCGCGTACAACGCCGACGACGAAGTGATCGCCACCCGCGATTACTACTCGGTTGGTGGCGGCTTCGTGGTCAACCAGGACGACGCGGCCGATGACCGCATCGTGCCCGACGAGACCCCGCTGCCCTACCCGTTCAAGAGCGGCGACGAGCTGCTGGCGCAGACCGCACGCAGCGGCCTGAGCATTGCCCAGTTGATGTTCGAGAACGAGAAGTGCTGGCGCAGCGAAGACGAGATCCGCGCCAACCTGCGCGAGATCTGGAGCGCGATGCAGTCGTGCGTTGCGCGCGGCATCCGCGAGGAAGGCGTGCTGCCGGGTGGCCTGAAGGTCGGCCGTCGCGCACCGGCGCTGTACCGCGAGCTGTCGTCGAAGCCGGAAGCGGCGATGCGCGATCCGCTGACCACGCTGGACTGGGTCAACCTGTACGCACTGGCGGTGAACGAAGAAAACGCCGCCGGTGGCCGCGTGGTGACCGCGCCGACCAACGGTGCGGCCGGCGTGCTGCCCGCCGTGCTGCATTACTTCGACCGTTTCTGCCCGGGCGCCAACGAGCAGCGTGTGTTCGACTTCCTGCTGACCTCGGCGGCGATCGGCATCCTGTACAAGGAAAACGCTTCGATTTCCGGTGCCGAAGTGGGCTGCCAGGGCGAAGTGGGCGTGGCCTGCTCGATGGCGGCCGGCGGCCTGGTCGCGGCGCTGGGCGGCAACCCGAGCCAGATCGAGAATGCTGCGGAAATCGGCATGGAACACAACCTGGGCCTGACCTGCGACCCGATCGGCGGCCTGGTGCAGATCCCGTGCATCGAGCGCAATGCGATGGGTGCGGTGAAGGCGATCAATGCCTCGCGCATGGCGATGCGCGGCGACGGCAAGCACAAGGTGTCGCTGGACAAGGTGATCAAGACCATGCGCGATACCGGCCGCGACATGCAGGACAAGTACAAGGAAACCAGCCGCGGTGGCCTGGCGGTGAACGTCATCGAGTGCTGATGGCCGCAGCCAGGCATGGCCTGGCTCTACCCTGCAGCCGGGCATGAGCCCGGCTCAACATCGGACGACACCGTCACCGCGTTCCGGTTAGGCTCGGGGCTCCCCTACCCCGGATTGGCCCCATGCGCGTGATCGCTGCTGCCCTGCTTGCCTGCCTGCCGCTGTCCGCGCTGGCCGCGCCCACTTACGGGCCGCGGCTGGAGGGTTTCGACTACGGCTATCCGGTGAAGACCTTCGGGCTGGAATCGCAGCGGCAGCCGCTGGAGATGGCATACCTGGACATCGCGCCGAAGAAGGCGCCCATCGGCGTGGTGGTGCTGCTGCACGGCAAGAACTTCTGTGCCGCCACCTGGAAGGAATCGATCAAGCCACTGGTCGCCGCCGGCTACCGGGTGATCGCCCCGGACCAGGTGGGCTTCTGCAAATCCAGCAAGCCCGAGCGCTACCAGTATTCGTTCGCGCAGCTGGCCGCCAACACCCATGCCCTGCTGCAACAGCTGCAGCTGGGTGATGTACCGGTGCACCTGGTCGGTCATTCGATGGGCGGCATGCTGGCGGTGCGCTACGCGCTGATGTTCCCGCAGGACCTGCGCAGCCTGTCACTGGTCAATCCAATCGGGCTGGAAGACTGGAAGGCGCTGGGTGTTCCCTGGCGCAGCGTGGACACGTGGTACGCCGGCGAAATGAACATCAGCTATGACAGCATCCGCCGCTACCAGCTGGACGTGTACTACGACGGCAAGTGGAAGCCGGCGTATGAACCGTGGGCGCGGATGCAGTCGGGCATGTACGAAGGGCCTGGCAAGCAGGTCGTTGCATGGAGCCAGGCACTGGCATCGGACATGGTGTTCAACCAGCCGGTGGTCTACGAACTGAAGAATCTGCAGGTGCCGACCACGTTGTTCATCGGCCAGAAGGACCGCACCGCGATCGGCCGCGACCTGGCGCCGCCAGCGGTGAAGGCAACGCTGGGCAACTATCCAGTGCTCGGCAAGTCGGCGGCCGCGACGATTCCCGGCGCGACGCTGGTCGAGTTCGCCGAACTGGGCCATTCGCCACAGGTGCAGGACCCGAAGCAGTTCAACAACGCGTTGTTGAAGGCGTTGAAGTCCCGCTGACCAGCAGGCGTGCTCCTGTCGAGCCGAGCATGGGCTTGGCTCGACAGGAACGCTGCGATCAGCCCACGATCCGCAGCACGTCATCCAGCAACGCGGCCGCAGTGACTTCCGCACCCGCGCCCGGCCCCTGGATCAATAACGGCTGGCGGTGATAGCGATCGCTGTGGATGGCCACGCGGTTGTCGGTGCCTGCACCCTGCGCCAAGGGGTGATCGGCCGGCAACTCGCGCAGGCCTACCTGCGCACCCTCGCCATCAACGCGGCCGACGAAACGCAGCACACGACCATTGTCGCGTGCCTGCTGCCAGCGCGCCTGCAGCGGCGCATCCAGCTGCTCAAGCGCAGCCACCGCATCCTCCAGCGGCAGCGCTGCCAGCGCTTCAGGCACCAGTGAATCCACCTGCACCTGCGAAGCATCCAGCGCCAGCCCGCTGCTGCGCGCCAGGATCAGCAGCTTGCGGCGCACGTCCTCGCCGGACAGATCCAGACGCGGGTCCGGTTCGGTATAACCGGCCACCAGCGCCTCGCGCACCGCCGCCGAGAACGGCGATTGGCCGTCATAGCGATGGAACAGCCACGCCAGCGAGCCGGACAGCACGCCCTCGATGGCGTGGATGTGGTCGCCACCGGCTACCAGCGCGCGCAGGCTGCTCAGCAACGGCAGGCCGGCACCGACGGTGGCGCTGTCGCCATAGCGTGCGCCACTGTCTGCGCAGCTCTCGGCGATGGCCGTGGCACGTGCCAGCTGCGCACCGCGGCCCAGCTTGTTGGCGGTGACCACGTGCACCCCACGCGCCAGCCACTGCACGTGACGTGCGGCCACATCTTCGCTGGCAGTGGCATCGACCACCACGTCACCCCGTTCCAGCCCTTCGGCGCTCGCCCATGGCGGTGAGCTGAGACCGTCACGCGGTGCGCGTCGTGCCAGCTCCAGCGGCAACGCCAGATCACGGTCGATCGCCAGTGCGGTGCGCGAATTGGCCAGCCACTGCACGCTGGGCAGTTCCAACCCGCGTGCCTGCAACGCCTGGTAGCGCTGCACGAAGGCAGAGCCCACCGTGCCGGTGCCGAGCAGCGCCAGGCGTCCCACGCCCAGCGCAGGAATGTCAGCGGCGAGCGCGCTCATGCATCCACCACCTGTTTGCGGCGCGCAGCCGCATCGATCACGGCTTCGGCGCGCTGCAGCGCTGCGCCGAGATCAGCCAGCAGGTCACGCTCGGCCTCGATGCCGACCGACAGGCGCAGCAGGCCTTCGCTGATGCCGGCGGCCGCGCGCGCTTCAGCGGTCATCGCCGCATGGGTCATGGTGGCCGGGTGCGCGATCAGGCTTTCGACGCCACCCAGCGATTCGGCCAGGGTGAAGCAGCGCAGGCCATCGACGAAGGCACGCACTGCGGCATGCGGATCATCGCCTTCGCAGTCGGCCAGTTCGAACGACAGCATCGCGCCGAAGCCGCTTTGCTGGCGCGCGGCGATGGCGTGGCCCGGGTGATCGGCCAGCCCCGGGTAGTACACCGTGCCGACCGCCGGATGCTGGTCCAGCAGGGCGACGATCGACGCGGTGTTTTCCTGGTGCACGCGCAGGCGCGCATCCAGCGTGCGCAGGCCGCGCAGGGTCAGGAACGCATCGAACGGCGAGCCGGTCAGGCCCAGCGCGTTGCCCCACCACACCAGCTGCTCGTGCAGCGCCGGATCGCGCGCGACCACCGCCCCACCGACCACATCGCTATGGCCATTGATGTACTTGGTGGTGGAATGCAGCACAAGGTCCGCGCCGAACGACAGCGGCTGCTGCAGTGCCGGCGACAGGAAGGTGTTGTCGACTACCACCAGTGCACCGGCCTTGTGCGCGGCCTCGATGACGAAGCGCAGGTCGGTGATGCGCAGCAGCGGGTTGGACGGCGTTTCCACCAGCACCAGCTTCGGCTGCGTGGCCAGCGCCTGCGCCAGTGCGCGCGGATCGGTCAGGTCGGCGGTGACCAGTTCGAAGTGGCCCTTTTTCGCCAGCGCATTGAACAGGCGCCAGCTGCCGCCGTATGCATCGTGCGGCACCACCAGGGTGTCGCCCGGCTGCAGCAATGCGTTCAACACCAGGTTGATCGCACCCATGCCGGTGGCGGTGATGACGCCGCCGGCGCCGCCCTCCAGTTCCGCCAGCGCCTCGCCGAGCAGGTCACGGGTCGGGTTGCCACTACGCGTGTAGTCGTACTGGCGCTTGTTGCCGAAGCCTTCAAAACTGAAGTTCGACGACAGCACGATCGGCGGCGTGACCGCACCATACGCGGTGTCCCGATCGATGCCGGCACGGACGGCGGCAGTGGTGCGACTACAGGACGGCTCGTTTGCGTGCAGGCTCATGCGGACTCTCCAGAAGTGCGGAAGGCGGTGGCGAGGATCGCGTCGATGCGATCGGTTTCTTTGAGGAAGGCGTCGTGGCCGTAGGGCGAGCGCAGCACGCGCAGACTGCCGCGCGGGCCCAGCCCTTCGACCAGACCGACCAGGTCGGCCAGCGGCACCAGGCGGTCACCCTCCACCGCGACAACTACGGTGGGCGGCAGGATCGCGGTGGGGTCGACGCGGTGCAGGTCGATCGATTCGGACAGGCGCAGGTAAGCAGTCACCGGCGTGCGCGCGACGTACTGCGCACCGGCAGCGTCGAGATAGTCTTCGGCGGCCACGCGCACGCGGCCATTGATCACTTCCGGCGCGGCATCGAAGCGCTCGCCGAACTCTTCCGGGGTGCGGTAGCTGAGCATGGCGAACTGCCGGGCCAACGCCAGACCGTGGTCTTCGCCGCACTGCAGCTGGCCCAACGCGACCGCGCGGCGCTGCAATGCGCGCCAGGCGGCGGCATACGGATGCGGGCGATGCGCGCCACTGGCCAGCACCAGCTGGCGCACGCGTGCACGGTGGCGGATCGCGAACTGCTGGCCGACCAGCGCCCCGTAGGAGTAGCCCACGAACGCCTTCAGCGTGCGGATGCCGAGATGGTCCAGCAGCAGCGCCAGTGCATCGGCCTGGTCGGCGGTATCGATCGGCACATCCAGTGCACCATCGGCGCCGATGAAGTCGAAGGCCAGTACACGCAGCTGCTGCGGATCCAGCGCGCGCCCGCTGCCGACCAGGTCTTCGGCCCAGCCTTTCTCGCTGAACTGTGCATTGGACGCCACGTGGCGATGGGCGGAAATGCCACCGGCCAGCACCACCACCGGCGCATTGGCCGGGCCGACCCACTCATAGCGCAGGCGCACCGGGCTGGGGCCGGCGTGACGCATCGACAGCACCGCGGCGAACTCACCGCGCTCGGCATGCACGCGGTCTTCGACCGGCACGCTGACGGGGACAAAGGGTTCGGGGCGAAGCGCGGTACTGGCGGCGAAGCTCATGGCGGGATCCGGTTGGGGAATCGGCCATCGAGCCTTCGCGGGGCCCGCGTTCGAGATGCACGTGGGGTGCATGGTTCGAACCATCTTTCGGTGGACGCCACGGTCCCCGCAGGATTTGGCACCTACGCAGACGCTTTCGCATCCGCGGGCTGCCCCGGCTTCAAAGGGCCTGTCCCTCTGCCGGTCTCGATGGTGGAGCCACGATGCCAGCCCTTTCCGGCACTGTCAATCCCTTCATGCGGATAAAGCGATGAATATTTTCAACGCGACTATGCGAAGGCGGTCGCGGTCGTCCTGTTCAGGATCGGCTACAGTCCCGGCGGTCCCTACCCTCTGGAACCACTGATGCTGCGCCTGCCTCTGACCTGCCTGCTGATGTCCCTGCTGGCGAGCACGACGGCCAGCGCCGGTGACTGGCGCCAGGGCTGGGGACTGGTGCCCAAGGCCGCCCCGGCCGCTCCGCCCTCCCGTGGCGAGACCGCGCAGAGCGCTGCGCCGATGGCCCAGCTGCGCCTGCAGCCGCTCGGCGAGCACTGGCAGGCCCGGGTCGACAACGCACTGGCCGGTCCGCTGCAGGTCGAACTGCGCGCCGCGCCCGGACGCCCGGTCGAAGGCCTGCCGGTGCAGTCGCTGATCCAGGGCGACAGCAGCCTGGTGGTCGGCCACCTGCCCGCCCCGTCCAACGGCCGCCCCCTGGATCTGCGCCTGCAGTCGGTGCCGGGCAACCCGGCCGCACAGGCCGAAGATGTCGCCTATCGCCTGCCTTTCGATGCGGCCCGTCCGCGCGTGGACCAGGCGCCGCAGGGCCGGTTCAGCCACGATGACGAGGAGAACCGCGACGCGGTGGACTTCGCACTGCCGGAGGGCACGCTGGTGCTGGCCGCGCGCGAGGGCACGGTGATGCAGATCCAGGATGGCTTCCGTGGCAACGGCCAGGACCGCGAGCGCGATGGCGGCCGTGCCAACTTCATCCGCGTGCTGCACAGCGACGGCAGCATGGCGCTGTACGGCCACCTGCAGGCCGGCGGCATGCGCGTGCGTCGCGGCCAGGCGGTGGGGGCCGGGCAGCCGCTCGGCCTGTCAGGCAACAGCGGCTTCAGCAGCGCGCCGCACCTGCACTTCGTGGTGCAGGTCAACCGCGGCATGGGCCTGCGCTCGGTGCCGGCACGCATCTTCGCCGAACAGGGCCAACTGCAGTTCGCCCGCCAGGGCGAGGCCGAAGGCGGCACCGGGCGCTGACCGCCCCCGGCCGGTATAATCGGGCGCTTATCTCTTTGAAAAGCGCCCCGGGCGGGCGCCACTGCCATGTCCGAAGTCGCCAACGAAGCGTCGCGTCGCCGCACCTTCGCCATCATCTCCCACCCTGACGCCGGCAAGACCACGCTGACCGAAAAGCTGCTGCTGTTCGGAGGCGCGATCCAGATGGCCGGTTCGGTCAAGGGCCGCAAGGCCGCCCGCCACGCCACCTCCGACTGGATGGCGCTGGAAAAAGAGCGCGGCATCTCCGTCACCTCCTCGGTGATGCAGTTCCCGTACGAAGGCAAGATCGTCAACCTGCTCGACACCCCCGGCCACGCCGACTTCGGCGAGGACACCTACCGCGTGCTGACCGCGGTGGACTCGGCGCTGATGGTGATCGACGTGGCCAAGGGCGTGGAAGAGCGCACCATCAAGCTGATGGAAGTGTGCCGCCTGCGCGACACCCCGATCATGACCTTCATCAACAAGCTCGACCGCGAGGGCAAGGACCCGATCGAGCTGCTGGATGAAGTGGAAACCGTGCTGGGCATCCAGTGCGCGCCGGTGACCTGGCCGATCGGCATGGGCCAGCGCCTGAAGGGCGTGGTCCACCTGCTGACCGGCGAAGTGCACCTGTACGAACCGGGCCGCAACTTCACCCGCCAGGACTCGACCATCTTCCCGTCCATCGATGCGCCCGGCCTGGCCGAGAAGATCGGTGCACAGATGCTGGCCGACCTGCGCGACGAACTGGAACTGGTGCAGGGCGCCAGCCATCCGTTCGACCTGGACGCCTACCGCGCCGGCAAGCAGACCCCGGTGTTCTTCGGTTCCGGCGTGAACAATTTCGGCGTGCAGCCGCTGCTGGACTTCTTCGTCGAACATGCCCCGTCGCCGCAGGCGCGTTCCACCACCGGCCGCGAGATCGCCCCGGAAGAGAACAAGCTGACCGGCTTCGTGTTCAAGATCCAGGCCAACATGGACCCGCAGCACCGTGACCGCGTGGCGTTCATGCGGGTCTGCTCGGGCCGCTTCAGCGCCGGCATGAAGACCTTCCACGTGCGCACCGGCAAGGAAATGAAGCTGGCCAACGCGCTGACCTTCATGGCCAGCGACCGCGAGATCGCCGCCGAGGCGTGGCCAGGCGATGTGATCGGCATCCACAACCACGGCACCATTTCCATCGGCGATACCTTCACCGAAGGCGAAGCGGTCACCTTCACCGGCATCCCCAACTTCGCCCCGGAACTGTTCCGCCGCGCACGCCTGCGCGATCCGCTCAAGCTCAAGCAGCTGCAGAAGGGCCTGGCCCAGCTGTCCGAAGAAGGTGCGACCCAGTTCTTCCGCCCGCTGACCAGCAACGACCTGATCCTGGGTGCGGTCGGCGTGCTGCAGTTCGACGTGGCCGCCTACCGCCTGAAGGACGAGTACGGCGTGGAAGCCACTTTCGAGCCGGTAAGCGTGACCACTGCGCGCTGGGTCCACTGCAGCAACGAGAAGAAGCTGGAAGAGTTCCGCGAGAAAAATGCGCTGAACCTGGCGCTGGATGCAGCCGGCCACCTGGTCTACCTGGCACCGACCCGGGTCAACCTGCAGCTGGCGCAGGAACGCTCGCCGGACGTGCGCTTCTCGGCCACCCGCGAAGCGGCGCATACGGTTTCGGTGGGCTGATGCCAGCGGGCCGGATCCCTTTCCGCAGGGAAAGGGCTCTGCCCCCGGCCGTCGCGGGCGGTTCATCCACGCATGGCGTGGATCTACCGCTCACGGATTCATCGGCGCAACGCAGGGATTCACCCACCATACGGTGACGGGCGTGCACACGGCGGCCATCGCGGCGATGATAGGGGGACGCGGGTCCCCCTCCCCGTGAACGATGCCCATGCCCATGTCCACGACGTCCATTGCTTCGATCCGTGAAGAAATCGCCAGCGCCCTGACCCATGGCCTGGGCGCGGTGTTCGCCCTGGCAGCCAGCGCGGTGCTGATCACCCTGGCTGCGATCTACGGCGACGGCTGGCAGCTGGCCAGCGCGATCGTATTCGGTATCGCGCTGTTGCTGCTGTACACCGCCTCCACCCTGTATCACGCCATCCAGCATCCGGTCGCCAAGGGCCGCTTGAAGGTGTTCGACCACTGCGCGATCTACGTGCTGATCGCGGGCACCTATACCCCGTTCACCCTGATCGGCCTGCGTGGCCCGTGGGGCTGGGGCCTGTTCACCGCGATCTGGGCGCTGGCGCTGGGCGGCGTGGTGTTCAAGCTGTTCTACACCGGCCGCTTCAAGGTGCTCTCAACGGTGATCTACATCGCCATGGGCTGGCTGGTGGTCGTGGCGATCAAGCCGATGTGGGCTTCGATCGACGGCGGCACCCTCACCTGGCTGTTCGCCGGTGGCCTGTCGTACACGCTGGGGACCTACTTCTACCACCGTGAATCGATCCCGTATTCGCATGCGATCTGGCACCTGTTCGTGATCGGTGGCAGCGTCTGCCACTTCGTCGCGGTCACCATGCAGGTGCTGTAAACCAGCGTTCGAACGCGGCGTGTGCACACCACGCACATGGACGCTTCGCGCCCTGTCCACGAAGAGGGGGCAACCATGGCGGCGTGAATGCTGCCGCCTCCCCTGACGCAAAGCGCACGACCCGCTGGCGCCTCCGCCGCCCCGGCCCACGAGGCCGGCGCTGGCTCACGATCCTGATCTTCCTGCTGGCGGCACTCCTGCTGCTGATCGCGCTGTGGGACTGGAACTGGTTCAAGGGGCCGGTTGAGCGCGCGGTGCAGGCACGCACCGGCCGTGCGCTGCACATCGGGAACCTTGATGTCGACCTCGGCCGCACCAGTACGATCCGCGCCGATGCGATCACCTTCGCCAATGCAAGCTGGGCGAAGCAACCCGATATGGCCACCGCAGACCGCGTCGAGATCGACGTGCGGGTGTGGCCGCTGCTGCGCGGCAGCGTGCAGCTGCCCGAAGTGCGCCTGACCCGGCCGGACGTGCTGCTGGAAACAGCGCCGCGCAAGGGCGACCCGGGCAATTGGGATTTCCTCGGTGGCAGCGCCGGTGGGACCAGCCCGCAGCTCAAACGGCTGCGCATCGATGACGGTCGCCTGCAGTTCCTCGACGCGCTCGGCCGTACCGATATCCGCGTGGACGTGCGCAGCGGCCAGCCGAAACAGGCCGATGCGGCGCCACCGCTGCTGGTACAGGGCAAGGGACACTGGCAGGGCAATCCGTTCACCCTGCGTGGCGGCACGGAATCACCGCTGGAGCTGACCGACAGCGACCATCCGTTCCGCATCCATCTCGATGGCCGAGCAGGCGCCACCCACGCGGTAGCCAGTGGCACGCTGACCAATCCCTTCCAGCTGCGCGTGTTCGATCTGCAGTTTGCGCTCAGCGGCCAGGACCTCGCCGACCTCTATCCGCTGCTCGGCATTGCCATTCCGCCGTCGCCACCCTATGCGTTGAACGGCCGGCTCAAGCGTGACCACAACGTCTGGCGCTACGACGCCTTCACCGGCAAGGTCGGCGACAGCGACCTCGGTGGCAATCTGCAGTTCGAAGTGGGCGGTGCGCGCCCGCGGCTGACCGCCACGCTGGAATCCAAACGCCTGGACTTCGATGACCTTGCCGGCTTCGTCGGTGCCCCACCGAAAACCGGCGGCGGCGAAACCGCCAACGCAGACCAGAAGGCCGAGGCCGCACGGGTTGCTGCCCGCGCACGCGTGCTGCCCGACACGCCCTACAACCTCGGCAAGCTGCGCGCGATGGATGCCGACGTGCGCTGGAAAGCCCACCGCATCAACGCGCCATCGCTGCCATTGGATGACATGGATGCGCACCTGTTGCTGGATGACGGCGTACTGCGGCTGGACCCGCTGAACTTCGGCGTGGCCGGAGGCGATATCCGCAGCACGATCCGCATGGACGCGCGCCGTCCGCAGATCAGCACCGCTCTGAAGGCCAGCGTGCGCGGCGTGCAGCTCGGCCAGCTGTTTCCGGACGCGAAACTGGCCGAGCAGGCCAAGGGCGGCATCGGCGGCGAGGTGGACCTGAGCGGCCGCGGCAACTCGATCGCCGCGATGCTCGGCAGCAGCAGTGGCAAGGTCGGCCTGGCGATGGGCCGCGGCCATGTCGGCAACCTGGTGATGGAACTGGCAGGGCTGGACATCACCGAATCACTGAAATTCCTGGTGACCGGCGACAAACAGATTCCCCTGCGCTGCGCCTTCGCCGACTTCGGCGTGCGCGACGGCCTGATGACCAGCCAGGCGCTGGCGGTGGACACTACCGATACGATCCTCATCGGCGAAGGCACGGTCAGCCTGCGCGACGAGACCCTGGACCTGCTGCTGAAACCGCGCCCGAAGGACAAGAGCATTCTGGTGCTGCGCTCTCCACTGCACATCAGTGGCACGTTCAAGGACCCGTCATTCCGACCGGACTTCAAGGCGTTGGGCATCCGGGGAGCCGTGGCCCTGGCGCTGGGCAGCATCGCGCCGCCAGCGGCATTGCTGGCGACCATCGAACTGGGGCCGGGGAAGGATGCCGACTGCGGGGGGCAGTATGCGAAGTAGGGTTACAGCGTTGTTCGCGGCGCCTCTTTTCCCGCGCGTAGAGCCGGAGCAAGGCGACAGGCAGGACACGCCGTAAATACGTCCCTGTAGGCTCGGTCGGCGCATCCATGCGCCTCACGGTCCTGCCTGCCGCCTTGCTTCGGCTCCGGACAGGTTCCTGCGCGCGGAACGAGAGCGGAAATTCAAAGTCAGAAGAAAAAAGCAAATTCAAAAGCTGTTGCCAACCAAGGTTGGCAGCTACCAAAAGCAGATCGTCTGCGGCGAATCTCACCGCGCTCGCGGCAATGTATCCAGAGGCAGAGGGCATGGGCGTGCAGGACCGTTGGCGCCATGGATGGCGCCATCGAGCCTTATCTGATCGGAATCTGGCAGCGTAGGCGGCGAGAGCCGGCGTGGGCCGCCGTGCGAGCCTAGATCTCGACGATCCGTAACCAGG
>NZ_JASJSQ010000179.1:0-881 GCF_030236855.1 Stenotrophomonas maltophilia group sp. Smal13 | reverse complement strand
CGGCTCTGTTGCAAAAATCGTGAAGCTTGAGCATGCTTGGCGGAGATTGGACGGACGGAACGATGACGGATTTCAAGTGGCGCCATTTCCAGGGTGATGTGATCCTGTGGGCGGTGCGCTGGTATTGTCGCTATCCGATCAGCTATCGCGACCTTGAGGAAATGCTGGCGGAACGCGGCATTTCGGTCGACCATACGACGATCTATCGCTGGGTCCAGTGCTACGCCCCGGAGATGGAGAAGCGGCTGCGCTGGTTCTGGCGGCGTGGCTTTGATCCGAGCTGGCGCCTGGATGAAACCTACGTCAAGGTGCGGGGCAAGTGGACCTACCTGTACCGGGCAGTCGACAAGCGGGGCGACACGATCGATTTCTACCTGTCGCCGACCCGCAGCGCCAAGGCAGCGAAGCGGTTCCTGGGCAAGGCCCTGCGAGGCCTGAAGCACTGGGAAAAGCCTGCCACGCTCAATACCGACAAAGCGCCGAGCTATGGTGCAGCGATCACCGAATTGAAGCGCGAAGGAAAGCTGGACCGGGAGACGGCCCACCGGCAGGTGAAGTATCTCAATAACGTGATCGAGGCCGATCACGGAAAGCTCAAGATACTGATCAAGCCGGTGCGCGGTTTCAAATCGATCCCCACGGCCTATGCCACGATCAAGGGATTCGAAGTCATGCGAGCCCTGCGCAAAGGACAGGCTCGCCCCTGGTGCCTGCAGCCCGGCATCAGGGGCGAGGTGCGCCTTGTGGAGAGAGCTTTTGGCATTGGGCCCTCGGCGCTGACGGAGGCCATGGGCATGCTCAACCACCATTTCGCAGCAGCCGCCTGATCGGCGCAGAGCGACAGCCTACCTCTGACTGCCGCCAATCTTTGCAACAGAGCC
>NZ_JASJSQ010000178.1:0-885 GCF_030236855.1 Stenotrophomonas maltophilia group sp. Smal13 | reverse complement strand
GGCCGGGGATCCAGGCCGGTGCAGGCGATCCACGCGTTGGCGTTGGCCAACGGCCAGCGCGTCATGTAGTAAATCAGGTGAGCGGCGACGGCGGGGCCGATACCAGGGATGGTCAACAGGCGCTTGTAGAGCGTGCCATGCTCTCCATCGCGACCCAAGCGCTGCAGTTCGCTTTCCAGCTCGGACAGCGTCCCAGCCAGAGCGCAGAACAGATCTGACAGCTCCCCGGGGGCACTTTTGCTTACCCCGAAGGATTGCTCCAGGCGCGCGCGTGTCTTTACCAGCGTCTGCCGCTTGCGCAGCAAATCGTGCATCTGCTGCTGCTCGTCGGTACGCGGTACGTATTCACGCAGGCGATCGTTCTCCTTCTTCACGTACCGGGCGATCGCTTCGGCGTCCATGGCGTCCGTCTTGCCACGCGAGCCCGTCGCCCGGCCGTAGTGCTTGATCAGACGTGGATTGATCACATAGACAACGTGGCCTGCCTGGCCAGCCATCCGAGCCAACAACTCGTAGTACCGCCCCGTCGCCTCCATGCCAATCCGGCATCGCTGGGGCAAGGTGTTGAGCCACTGGGCTATGCCGGCCCGGGTGTTGGCGATCCTGTCGCCGGCCTTGCGGTCGGCCACTGCCGGTACGAACTCCTTGGAGTCCACGTCCACGCCAATATCGAGAGAATCAGACATTTGTACGGCTCCCAGCTATCTTTAAGGGGCTGGGGTGGTACCGCACCGACGTTAGCTTGCCTACATCGACGATCCCCTTTGGGGGCCGTACGATCCTTTATCGACGTTCGTGTGCGGGATGGGGATCGCTCGACTCGTCTGTCGGCTAGTATCCGCAGATGCATGCTTGACGGTCCCTCCACCCTGGCTCCTACATACC
>NZ_JASJSQ010000177.1:0-974 GCF_030236855.1 Stenotrophomonas maltophilia group sp. Smal13 | reverse complement strand
GGGGTCGTCTCAGAAAACGGAAAATAAAGCACGCTAAGCCGGTTGCAGCGGCCGTAGCGGCCTGAACTTGCCCGCGCCGATCTTGGCGCTGCTGCGCCAGAGGTAATCGCCGGTCAGGTTGATGTGCTCCCAGCCGAGCGGCGACAGGTACTGCAACAGGCCGTCATCGACGGCTTGACCGTGGCCACGCAAGGCGTTCGCGGCCCGCTCCAGATAGACCGTGTTCCATAGCACGATGGCCGCCGTCACCAGGTTGAGGCCGCTGGCCCGGTAGCGCTGCTGCTCGAAGCTGCGGTCGCGGATTTCCCCCAGGCGGTTGAAGAACACGGCGCGGGCCAGCGCGTTGCGCGCCTCGCCTTTGTTCAGCCCGGCATGCACGCGGCGGCGCAGCTCGACGCTTTGCAGCCAGTCCAGGATGAACAGTGTGCGCTCGATGCGTCCCAGCTCACGCAGGGCGACGGCCAGGCCGTTCTGGCGCGGGTAGCTGCCAAGCTTCCTGAGCATCAGCGAGGCCGTCGCCGTGCCCTGCTTGATCGAGGTGGCCATCCGCAGGATTTCATCCCAATGGGCGCGGACGTGCTTGATGTTGAGCGTGCCGCCGATCATCGGTTTCAACGCCTCGTAGGTGGCATCGCCCTTCGGGATGTAGAGCTTGGTGTCGCCCAGGTCACGAATGCGCGGGGCGAAGCGGAAGCCCAGCAGGTGCATCAACGCGAAGACGTGGTCCGTGAACCCTGCCGTGTCGGTGTAGTGCTCCTCGATCCGCAGGTCGGATTCGTGATACAGCAGGCCGTCGAGCACGTAGGTCGAGTCGCGCACGCCGACGTTCACGACCTTGGTGTGGAACGGCGCGTACTGGTCGGAGATATGGGTGTAGAACGTCCGCCCTGGGCTGCTGCCGTATTTCGGATTGATGTGGCCGGTGCTCTCGGCCTTGCTGCCGGTGCGGAAGTTCTGGCCGTCCGACGATGACG
>NZ_JASJSQ010000176.1:0-1188 GCF_030236855.1 Stenotrophomonas maltophilia group sp. Smal13 | reverse complement strand
GGGCTGGGGTGACGTGGCAAGCGTGCGCGCCAGACGATGACCTGTAAAACGAATAATATGGGTGAAACCTACCCATCAAGGAGGTAAGAGCCATGCGCCTGACCTTGCGCCAGCTGCAGGTCTTCGTCGCCATCGCCGACCACGGCAGCACGACCGCTGCCGGTCAGGCCATCGCGCTTTCGCAGTCGGCCAGCAGCGCCGCCCTGCAGGAGCTGGAAGCGCACTTCGGCACGCCGCTGTTCGACCGCATCGGCCGCCGCCTGGCGCTGAACGGCCACGGCCGCGCCCTGTTGGAACCCGCGCGCACGCTGCTGGTCAACGCCGCCGACCTCGAGCGCCAGCTCGCCGCCGGCGGTGACCCGTCGCAGGGCGCGCCACTGCGGCTGGTGCTGGCCGCCAGCACCACCATCGGCAATTACCTGCTACCGCCGCGCATTGCCGAACTGCTGCGGCAGGCGCCGCAGGCGGAAGTCGACCTGCGCATCGACAACAGTGCCGGCGTGGTCGCCGCCGTGCAGCGACTGGACGTGGACGCCGGCCTGATCGAAGGCCCCTGCCACGAGCGCGGCCTGCAGGTCACGGCCTGGCAGCAGGACCCGCTGGTGATTGTGGCGGCCGCCGAGGCCCCCGCACGCTGGTCGCTGGATGAACTTCGCGGCGCACGCTGGCTGCTGCGCGAACCGGGCTCCGGCACCCGCGAAGCGGTGGAGCAGGCCTTGTTGCCGCACCTGCGCGGCTTCGCGCAGACCCTGCAGCTGGGCAATACCGAAGCGATCAAGCAGGCCGCCATCGCCGGTCTTGGCCTGGCCTGTCTTTCCCGTCATGCGCTGGAAGAGCCGCTGGCCCTCGGTCGCCTGCGCGTGCTCGAGACTCCGCTGCCTCCGCTGCAGCGCACCCTGTGGCTGGTACGTCACCCCGGCAAGCAATGGCTGCCCGGGTTGCAGGCGTTGTTGGGGGAAGTGCAGTAGCCGGGATCCATCTTCCACAGCGCGAGTTCCACATAGGGGTCAGAGCCCGTTACGCAGCAACGGGATCCGACCCCGACAGATCGACAGGCCTTGCATCGCTCATCCACGCATGGCGTGGATCTACCGTGTCGACCAAGGTCGACACCCACCAGAGCAGCACGCCGTTCCGACAGATCGCGGAAAACTGTCGAAGGCGGGGTGGGTCCGGTTGCGGGGGCGT
>NZ_JASJSQ010000175.1:0-1190 GCF_030236855.1 Stenotrophomonas maltophilia group sp. Smal13 | reverse complement strand
TCCAGCTCCGCCTTCTCGTCGCCTTCCTTGATCTGCTCTTCGGCATCACCGGTGGCGTTGAGCTGGACGAACTCCACGGAGCTGCTATCGGTCGGGCGGCTGGGCAGCACGCTCAGCAGGCTGAGCGGAGCCAGCACCGGACCCACGACGCCACGCCGGTCGGGGTTGGTCGGGATCGAGGTATCGCCGGTTTGGCCGACGCCCACATTGGTCAGCGCCGCACGAATGGAGCTGTCCACGTTGACGCGGGCCGAAAACTGGCTGGGCTTCATGCCACGCTCTGCGGTCTCTGCCGCGGCAGCGAAGGACGCATCCTCTCGCAGCTTCGAAGCGGCGACGCTTCCCACATCGGGAGCTTGTGCGCTGAAGCCACCACCATTGGCGTCGATCTTGGCCAACACCTGCTGAGTACTCTGCAGGTCAGCACGCATTCCCTGTACGTCGTCACGCAGGGTTTGAACTTCCTGGGCCGTCTTCTCTCGGTAGGCCTTCACGTCGCTGCCCACTTCCTTCACTGCAGCATGGACCATGCTGTAACCGTCGTTGTCCATCTCGCTCTCCTTTGAGCCGAATTTCTCGTTCAGCAGGTACCGGGCGGATGCCTGCAGGCTTGGGCTTGAGGACAGTGCTGCGCTGGCACGGGCGCGGTACGCGAGCAGGCCATCGACGCATGCCAGGGGAATGCCATGGCGCGCCGCGAAACTCTTAATGTGCTTGTGCTCTTCGTCCACGTTGCAGCTCCTCTTACCTGGCTGCAGTTCTACGCGTGCGCGTGGGCGGTCGAAACGCTTTAGATACGCAGAGCAGGGGGTTTAGCTACGCGACGCGGTGATCTTCGTCGGTCCAGTCGATCATGGCGACGCCAAGGCGGATCGCTTCGATCTCGGTCAACACGTCCAGCAGGATGCGGCGATTGCGTACTGCCTTCTGCTTGCAGCGGTTACTGCAATAGCGCCTGGGCCGACCGGTGGCTGCGATGGCCACCGGACAGCCGCATGTTGCGCAGGCATGGCACGCTTCAGTGAGCTGCCTGGCGCCCATCAGTACAGCAGCTTACCGATGGCATCGACAACCCGGCGCACGTCAGCCAGCAGTGCATCATCGGCTGCGCTGCGGTTCTGCTGCTGCTCTAGCCAGCGCCGAGCCTGCACGTACTGCCGGTAGATCGGGCGAACGTCGTTGCCGGCGTC
>NZ_JASJSQ010000174.1:0-1259 GCF_030236855.1 Stenotrophomonas maltophilia group sp. Smal13 | reverse complement strand
TAGAGTCGAGCCATGCTCGACTCCCGCAGCCTCACGGCCCCGCGGGAACCGGACCGTACACGTTCTCCTGCGGCGTGCCCGGCAGCAGCGAGAAGATCATGATCACAATGCCACCGCCCGGCACCAGCGCCAGCAGGAACAGCCAGCCCGATTGGTTGCAGTCATGCAGGCGGCGCACGGTCACGGCAATCAGCGGCACGATCGTGGCCAGCCACATCACGCCCAGCAGCACTATCATGCCGATCAGGATGCCGGCCAGTGCATCGGGACTGTTGCGCAGGAGGATCGCCAGCACACCGGCCAGCAGCATCACTGCCGTTGCCACCAGGAACAGGAACAGCTGGTACATCCAGTACTCGCGGCGGTTGGCGCGGCCCTCGAACTGGGCATAGCGCTTCAACGGCAGAATCATTTCCTGCACGGCATCGATCCTTGAAAGAGAAGCCGCGCAGTGTGCCAAATGCACGCCCCATGGACAATGTGGCAACGAACCACGCTCGGCTGCCATTGCCCCCTGTAGAGTCGAGCCATGCTCGACTACTGCTCCAGAAGGCACCCGTAGTCCGTCAAAGAGCGGAGTCGAGCATGGCTCGACTCTACATGAACCGGGTCAGCGGCCCTTAGCCGCCCTTGCCGCTTCGCGCTCGGCGCGCAGCCGGTCCAGCTTTTCCTTCAGCTTGATTTCCAGGCCGCGCGGCACCGGGTTGTAGTACACGCGCTCGCCCATCGCATCCGGGAAACCGGTCTGGTCCAGTGCGATACCGCCTTCGGCATCATGGTCATACTGGTACTCGGCACCGTAGCCCAGCTCCTTCATCAGCTTGGTCGGCGCATTACGCAGGTGCAGCGGCACTTCTTCAGTGCCGCTCTCGCGCACATCGGCCTTGGCCTGGTTGAAGGCCGCATAGCCTGCATTCGACTTGGCGGTGCTGGCCAGGTACAGCACCAGCTGAGCAAAGGCGAGCTCGCCTTCCGGGCTGCCCAGCCGCTCGTAGATGTCCCAGGCCTCCAGTGCCATGCTCTGCGCGCGCGGATCGGCCAGGCCGATGTCCTCGATCGCCATGCGGGTCAGTCGGCGCGCCAGGTAGGACGGATCGCAGCCGCCATCGAGCATGCGGGTCAGCCAGTACAGCGCGGCATCCGGGTTGGAACTGCGAACCGACTTGTGCAGCGCCGAGATCTGGTCGTAGAACTGTTCGCCGCCCTTGTCGAAGCGGCGGGTGCGGTCGGCCAGCACCTGGCGCACTTCCGGCAGGCCG
>NZ_JASJSQ010000173.1:0-1283 GCF_030236855.1 Stenotrophomonas maltophilia group sp. Smal13 | reverse complement strand
TACGCTAAAACCGGCAGGCACAAGGCCTCCGCGCACCGCCCGCCATAGCCGGCCGACGGATTGCCAGCCGGCACCACCTGATGGGTGATGCCGGCTGGCAAGCGTTTACTTCAGCGTAGAACCGGGGTTTCGAATCCCGACCACCGATGCACGGTGGCACGGCAAGGAATACGCGGACCTATGCGTGATGCCAATGCAGTAAGGCCGATGCCGACACCACTTTCAACATTTTCAGAATCGTTGCATACGGCGCAATGAGGCTGGAACGTTGCGCTGTAAGGCTGTCGGCGATGTCGGCGGTCCAAGCCTGACCAGTGTCGGCATCCGCCCGGCGGAGCCATGAGCGAGGCGGATGCGACAGGATTGCCAAAGGCTGCCAGACGTCAGTAGCCCTTCAACGCGGCCTTGGTCCGCTCCAGCCATGCGGCATTGTGGCTGCGCGCATGGCGCGACCAATGCTGGGCATCGTCGATGATGCTGGCGAACAGGCTGCGAGCCTGCTCACGGTCAGCAGGCTGCGGTTGTGCCATCAGCCACTCGGCGTACAGGCAGCGGGCGGCCGCATCATTTCCACATTCCACGGCGCGCTCGAACGCGGCGCGGGTGCCAGGTGCCTGTGCAGCAGCCAGCGCCTGCGCATGGAGCAGGGTCTGTTCCGGCTTGCGGCGCACGTCCGGGTGGCGGGCGAACAGGCCGTCCAGCGTCTCCACTGCAAGTGCGGCATGCCCGGACTCGAGGCGGGCACGCGCCAGGCCGGTAAGGATGTAAGGGTCGTCGCCCAGTGGCGAGCTGGCCGCCTGCTCAAGCAGAGTTCTGGCTTCCTCCGCCTGGCCGGCATCCAGCAGCGTCATGCCAAGACGAACCCGGTTCTGCACGGTGGGCGTTCGCGACAGCTCAGCGCGTGCGTTGCGCAGGTCCTGACCCGGGTCCATGAGCTGCTTGGCGGAGCGGATTGCCTGCCGCGCTCCGCGCGAGTTGCGGGCTTCCGGGAAGTAGATCGCAAGGAAGTAGACGACGCTGCCGAGCAGCGGGAACGAGAAGAGCAGGATGAGCCAATAGAGGCTCTGACCCGAGCGGATGGCGTGCACCGCGAAGTAGATGGCCGCCAGTACGTGGAGTCCGATTCCGATGTAGGGCATGTGCGCGCCTCGTCCTTGTAAGGGGTGGCACTATAGTAGGCGTGGGGTGGGGCGCCAATGGGGTGGGCGCGACCCGGCGTGACGCGTGACGCGAA
Source organism: Stenotrophomonas maltophilia group sp. Smal13 (assembly GCF_030236855.1). Classification (NCBI taxonomy): domain Bacteria; kingdom Pseudomonadati; phylum Pseudomonadota; class Gammaproteobacteria; order Lysobacterales; family Lysobacteraceae; genus Stenotrophomonas; species Stenotrophomonas maltophilia group sp. Smal13. Next base: position 49 of record NZ_JASJSQ010000173.1, on the reverse strand, counting down.
TTGCTGTCTGTGAGACACAACGGAGGCTGCCGAGGAGCTTCGGCGTGTG
>NZ_JASJSQ010000172.1:0-1456 GCF_030236855.1 Stenotrophomonas maltophilia group sp. Smal13 | reverse complement strand
GTTGCGGGAGACGCCGTAAACCCGTCCATGAAGTGACCCCCGGGAGTTGGACGCCAGATCCAACCCCGAGGGATACATGAACAGATACGACGCGCGTTTCAAACTGCAGGTCGCCAAAGAGGCCTGCAAGACCTCCACATCGGTCAAAGCCATTGCCCGTCGCCACGGCCTGGAGTTCTCCACGGTCAGGCGCTGGGTGGCGACCTATCGGCTGCATGGTTGGCGGGGATTTCATCGCCAGGCCCGGTCCTATGACCTCCCATTCAAACTGGCTGTCCTGAAGAAGATGAGCCAGGACGGCCTGTCCGGGCGCGAGGCCACCACCTACTTTCAAATTGGCGATGCCGGCGCGGTGGGACGATGGCGGCGCCTGTATGCTCAAGGTGGTGCCCAAGCGTTGGCACCCCCTCCGCCGCCGCCCCGAAAGCCGATGAAAAAGACCCGTTCGTCCAAGCCGCCTGAAGATATGAGCCGCGATGAGCTGCTCAAGGAAGTCGCCTATCTGCGTGCGGAGACCGATTACCTAAAAAAACTCGATGCCTTGATCCGGGAAGAGCAGGCGGCGCAGGACGCAAAGCGCAAGCCGTCCAAGGATTGAGGCAGGTTCATACGCTGTCGCTTCTGCTTGAAGCAGCTGAGCTGTCACGCAGTACGTTCTATTACCAGAACCATGTCCTGGCCCATCCGGATCAGGATGAGGCAGCCCTGTGCGAGCGCATCCGTGCAATCTACGATCAAAGCCAAGGGCGCTATGGCTATCGCACGGTGACGCTGGAATTAGCCAATCAGGGTCATCGGACCAATCACAAGCGGGTTCAGCGCCTGATGGGGGAGATGGGACTGAAATCGCGGGTGCGTGTGAAGCGCTACCAGGCCTTCAAGGGGGCGGCCAATGTTGTGGTTGGCAATGACCTCAATCGCCAGTTCCATGCCGAGCGGCCCAACCAGAAGTGGGTGACTGACGTGACCGAGTTCAAGGTGCAGGGTATGAAGCTGTACCTGTCGCCGATCATGGACCTCTACAACGGCGAAATCGTGGCTTATCAGATCAAGCGTCGGCCCGTATTTGATCTGGTGGGTCAAATGCTGGAGGAGGCCATCAAGAAGCTTTCCCCGGATGAGCGCCCCATGATCCACTCCGACCAGGGCTGGCAGTACCAGCATGAAAACTACCGGCACATGCTGGAAAAGCACTCGTTGAAGCAAAGCATGTCCCGGCGCGGCAACTGCCTGGACAATGCGGCGATGGAGAGCTTCTTTGGAACGCTGAAGTCGGAGTTCTTCTACCTGAACAGCTTTGACAGCCTCGAGAGTCTGGAGGCTGGGCTGGTGGAATACATCCAGTACTACAACGAAGAACGCATCAAACTGAAACTGAAAGGTCTGAGCCCGATAAAGTACCGGGAGCAGGCCCAATCGGCCGCCTGACCCCGTCCAAGTCTCGGGGGTCACTTCA
>NZ_JASJSQ010000171.1:0-1587 GCF_030236855.1 Stenotrophomonas maltophilia group sp. Smal13 | reverse complement strand
GTAGAAAGGGCCGGTAGAACCGGACCCAGGACACATGGAAAACTCATCGCTGCCCATCGCGCAGCAGGTCAGCGGTGACTTTTTTACCAGACCACTTCAGCCATCGAACAGTTCAGGCCCGAGCCGATGCCCAGAAGCGCGATGCGATCGCCCTTCTTCAGCTTGCCCAGCTGCTTGAGCTTGCTCAGCACGATCGGCACCGAGGCCGGGCCGATGTTGCCGTGCTCGCCGAAGATGGTCATGACCTTCTTCGGGTCGATGCCGAAGTTCTTGATGAACGCGGCGGTGTGCGGCTGGCTGACCTGGTGGATCACGAACTGGTCCAGTTCTTCCACAGCCCAGCCGAGTGCGATCTTGGCGGCGCTGAAGGTCTTCTGCGCCAGCTTGATGCCTTCGATCAGCAGCAGGCGGGTGTCGGTGACCATGCGGTCCAGGTTGCCCAGGCACAGCTGGTTCCACTCGGTGGCCGAGCGGGTCACGCCACCCTTGTAGCGCGGCGCATCCGGCACCAGTTCCGAGCGCGCCATCACCATCGCGGCGGCGCCCGAACCCGTGGTCAGGGCGGCCAGCTCGTTGCGGAAATCGTCGGCGGTGACGTCCGGGGCGGTCATGCGCTCCAGGGTCTTCTCGTACACCAGGTTGGCGGTCTCGCCATCCACCACCAGCGCGTAGTCGATGTCGCCGCGCTCGATCATGCGCGCCGCGATGTCCATGCCGTTGATGAAGGCCAGGCAGGCATTGGCGACGTCGAAGGTCATGCACTCGTCGCTGACGCCGAGGTTGCCCGACACGATGGAGGCCGTGGACGGCTCCAGGTAGTCGCGGCTGACCGAGGTGTTGACCAGCAGGCCAACCTGCGTTGCATCGATGCCCGCGTCTTCCAGCGCCTTGCGGCCGGCCATGGTGGCGGCATCGGACGCAAGCACGCCGTTGTCCCACAGGCGGCGGGCATGGATGCCGGCGATATCGCCGAGCACGTCGGTGCGGATACCGAGGCGATCCAACGTCGGCTGCAGCCGCTCGTTGATTTCCTTGGTCGTCAGCGTATGCGGCGCATCAACGTGTGCCAGGCCGGCGATCGAGACATTCTTGAAGAGCATCGAGGTTAGCGCCAAGGCTCAGGCAAAAGGGGGCGCTATTCTATAACCCCCGGGGCCTTCACCGCATCTTTACGAATTCAGGCTTGGCCGTATGGTGAAGCGTTCAGCGCGGCGGGCACTGGAAAGCGGCGAAGCGCTGACTGCCATCGGCCGGAGCCGCGGCGGCCTGCACGGCATTGGCACCGGCGCTCGGCGCCTCGTTGCGGGCCAGGGTTTCCAGCTCTTCCTGCACACGCAGCGGGTTGCGGTTGTAGAAGCCGACCTTGCTCTTCACGGTCACCACCACCTCGCCCTTGGCGATGCAGCCAGCGGGAACCGGGCCTGCCGGCAGCACGCGGGTCGCCTTGCCGGCCGGTTCGATCGGCACCCAGGTACAGGCGGTGACGGTGAGCAACAGGGAGGAAAGCAGCAGAACGCGCATGGGCAGATCCTGGAAGGGTATGGGGGGATTCTGCCTGAACAGCCTGAATCGGGGGTAGCCGGTGGG
>NZ_JASJSQ010000170.1:0-1701 GCF_030236855.1 Stenotrophomonas maltophilia group sp. Smal13 | reverse complement strand
GAGCCGACCAACCGCTGTTGCTGTTGCTGTTGCTGTTGCTTCAAAAGCCTGCCGCAGGCAGCGCCGCAGCCGCCGCTGCGAGGAAACCTGAATACGTTCGGACACCGCACCTCAATCCCCCGCCCGCGCGGCCGATAACGGGGTTGTCACCGCTTGTCCCGCTGTGACCGGCACGGCGCCGCCCGCCCGCTTCGACCTGGTCCTGCTCGATGAATCTCATGCATCGCTGGCAACACTACTTCAGCAACCTCTCCGTCCGGCGCAAGCTCAACCTGCTGACGCTGCTCATCGCGCTTGGCGTGATCGCGCTCTCGGTGATCGCCGCCCGCATGCAGTACCTCGACCTGACCGAGACCCGCAAGACCGCGCTGAAGACCCAGGTCGAACTCAGCTACGGCATCCTGCAGCACTACCATCGCCTGGCCGGTACCGGCGAGCTCAGCGAGGACGCTGCCAAGGCCGCCGCCCTGCAGGCGCTGGAAGTGATGCGCGCCGATAACGATGCCTACTACTTCAACATCTACGACACCGGCTACCGCCTGCTGATGCACCCGTTCCGCAAGGACCTGGTCGGCAAGGACATGAAGGACTTCCGCACCGACGACGGTGTGCGCATCTACTACGACCAGGTGGAAGCAGCCAAGGCCGGTGGCGGCTTCGTCAACTACCGCTGGGCCAAGCCCGGCAGCAAGGGCGAGGTCGAGAAGGTGGCTTACGCCGGCCTGTTCGCGCCCTGGAACTGGGTGGTCAGCAGTGGCGTCTACATGGACGACGTGCAGAAGCAGGCACTGGTGTTCACCGCCATCATGGCCGTCTCCGGTGGCGTGCTGGTACTGATCGTGCTGGCCCTGAGCTGGCTCATCGGCAACCGCATCGCCGTACCGCTGAAGCAGGCAACGGCCGTCGCCGAGGGTATCGCCCGCGGCAAGCTGGACAGCCACATCGGCCCGCAGCCGCATGACGAGACCGGCCGCCTGCTGGACGCCATGTCCGGCATGCAGCAGCAGCTGCACGCGGTGATCAGCGGCCAGCGCGAGATGGCGCGTCGCCACGACGGCGGCGAACTGAGCTACCGCATCGATGCCAGCGCCTTCCCCGGCGAGTACGGGCTGATGGTGCAGGAAACCAATGCCCTGGTCGGCGGCCACGTGCAGACCCTGCACGATGTGCTGGACGTGGTGCAGCAGTACGCGGTGGGCGATCTGAGCCGCGACGTCGCGCGCTACCCCGGCGAGAAGGCCGCGATGACCACCACCGTCGACACGGTCAAGGCCAACCTCGGCCGCATCAACGCCGAGATCAAGCAGCTGGCCAGTGCCGCCGCCGCAGGCGACTTCAGCCGCCGTGGCGACGCGCAGCGCTTCGATCACGATTTCCGCCTGATGCTGGAAAACCTCAACGCGATGATGGCGGTCAGCGATGACAACCTCGGCAAGCTCTCGCAGCTGCTGTCGGCCATCGCCGAAGGCGACCTGACCGCGCGCATGCACGGCGACTACCAGGGCGTGTTCGCACGCATGCGGGACGACGCCAACACCACCGTCACCCAGCTGACCCAGATCGTCGGCCAGATCCAGGCCAGCGCGTCCAGCATCACCCTCGCCGCCGGCGAGATCGCCTCGGGCAACAGTGACCTGTCGCGCCGTACCGAGCAGCAGGCCGCCAATCTGGAAGAAACCGCCGCGTCGATGGAGGAACTGA
>NZ_JASJSQ010000016.1:23439-74412 GCF_030236855.1 Stenotrophomonas maltophilia group sp. Smal13 | reverse complement strand
ATCGGCGCAGAGCGACAGCCTACCTCTGACTGCCGCCAATCTTTGCAACAGAGCCTCCGTCGCCATGCTCACCTCGCTTTGGTGCACACGAGTATTGAGCATAGTCGAGATTGGTGCAGATCACTTCTGATATTGAACTGTCAGGAGCTGGCTGCACAACAGCCATTACGCCCAATCAACTGGTGCAGTCGTCTTCTGAAAATGACAGACAACAGTGAAACTAAATTTAATATGTTTGAACACAAACTTGATTTAGCTCTCCGGAATGATGATGTGGAGTATGTTCAGAAAATGATTGGGGATGGCCTTGAGCTAAATTGGCTCAACTCAGATGGCGAGTCTTTATTGTCAGCTGCGGTGTATCATGAGGCTCACAACGTCATCCACGAACTCATTGCGTCCGGGGCGGATGTCAATATCAAGGACAAAGATTGGCATGGCGACGGATGTGATACGCCACTGAACGCAGCCGCGCGTATCAATGATATTGAGGTGGTCCGTTTATTGATCGACGCTGGTGCGAATGTCAATCATCAAGGCAAGTTTGGTTCAACGCCACTGCACAACACGGACTGTGGGGAGTGTCAGAAGTTGCTGGTCGAAAATGGTGCAGACCCGTCAATCAAAAATAATGATGGTCAAACTGCCGATGACCTGAATGCTGTACGTGTCGCGGATCGAGTGTTCTTTGGTAAGGATTACAACCAAGCTGTTGGGAGCATGAACCTGGATTTGGGAGCAGAGCAACGGGCGTTGGAACAGCGAAGTGTTTTACAGCAGGCCATTGAAGACGAACCCCGAAACCGCCAATCGGTAACGCGCCGCATGTAACCAGATGTTGAAATGTAAAGCCCGCTTCGGCGGGCTTTTTTATGTTGCCTTCAACGTCAAATCATCATTGACAAAACATGGTTTTCTGTTTGATTGGAGGCATCTTAATCACATAAACGGGGGTGCGTCATGCGAACACAAATTTCGGCACGCGAGATGGCTGAATTCATCGAAACGGCGACAGTCGATGAATTGGTGGAGCACTTTAAACATCATAATGTTAATGACAGGGACGCTGTTGTTGCAGATGTGGGTTCAGGGCTAACCTTCGAGGGCGGCGCGCTTCAATACGCGATATTCTCGGATAAGGTTGACAGCGCCAAGCTTCAAGCAATTATCGACAGCGGGGCAGAGCTTGACAGCTTTGAGTTCCAATTGTTCAAAGAGTTGGAAGAGTATGATGAATATCCTGATGCAATCACGTTCCATGCGTTTGAGGATGCCAGCGCAGAGAAGCAAGAGGTGCTGCGCAACGCAGTGGAAGCGCACGCACACTGGATCAATCGCAAATACAGTGATGCAGAAATCTATGATTTGCTGACAACCGGCAACGTCGAGCGGTATTTTTCCGAACTCAAGCACGATCCCAACGATGAAATCACCTGGGAATACCCTGAGAAAAATATACGCTACACCGGACCCATCTGTGGTTTAGCCGCGTTTGAGGACAAGGTGAGCGGCTGGACATTCGAAAAATTGTTGCAGGCGGGCGGGGATCCCAATGCGCAATGTCGTGTGGAAAGCCTTGATGACACAGACAACTACGACGAACTGTCCGTGATCGAATTGTGCCATTCGGTTGATAAAATCAACCGTGCATTAGACAGGGGTGGAATTCCCACGGAACACCTTTTGGGGGACGTTCTGTATGGCATCAAAGATGAAGGCGTCAAAGCGTATCACGTTTATTTCCATAGTCCACCGGAGCAACAAGAAGAAGCGTGGCAGAGGCATCACATAGCGTCCGAGAACGTCAAACAGCTTGCGCCGCTTGAATTGAGGCTGGTCACTGAGCATCCCGACATCTTTGAAGCCCATCACATGCATGCAATGACAAACCCCCAAGCGGTCACCGAAATGCTTTTGATGGGCCACGATCCCCGCGCACTCAATGACGAGGGGCAAAGCTTGGTGTTGGCTTCGCTTTTGAACGGAAAATTTGAGACGTTTGAGGTCTTGCGGAGCTTCGGGGCGGTTGACGAAGGTGAAGGACAACGGCCCATGGATGAGGTTGTGAAGCACTTTGATGGAGTGAAGAATCTTCTTGTATATGGATCTAAAAAAAGAGCGTTAGACTATTTGATTGAACATTCAGAGAATCCAACTGCTGACTTGGCGTCTTATATGAAGATGGAGATCCCCGACGCTGATCGGATTGTTGCGCTGATTGATCGTGGCGCTGTGATGAGTGACGAAGCACAACGGCAATACATGTCACTTGGAAAAGGTTCCGGTATGGAAGACGTGTACAAGTCCAGAAAAGATGCAGTCCAAGATGCCTTAAACCGTCAACAGCGTGACGTAATCCTGGCGGAAGTGGGTGAGGAAGCGCCCGTGCAAAAAATGCGACGTAAAATGTAAAAGAGATAAGCCCGCTTAGCCGGGCTTTTCTTTATTGGGATTTTATCCCATTCAAAAGCGCTTGATGCTTTAAAGTGTCAATTGCACCCATTGACAATGTTGCCATCCGTGTTTAAGTGAATGTATATCAATAAAACGGAGGTTCTATGGATGCAATTACTATATGGTGTTTGGCAATTGGCATTGGTTGCGCCGCGAGTGCCGTCTTTTATATTTCGATACGCCGTTGGATGAAATCTGTAGAACATCCCGCAACCGAGCCCGAAATTGTCATCCGTCCCAAGTTGAAAGAGGATCCCGATGGCAACCGCCTGTCTTGCTCCATCTTTCAGGATGATGTGAATGCATTTAAGTCGCTTGTGACGGATAACCCAACTTTGGCTCAGCACTACAATTTTTACAGAGTGGGAAAAAGTGGCATAGAAACATGCTCAACACTCAACCGCATTGTTGAGTGCGCCGCCCCACACATGATTGAAAAAAACAAGGAAATGTTGTCGTTCGCACTTGAATGTGGGGCGGATATCAACGCGCGTTCGCCTGACGACGGTCGGACCCCATTGGAAGAAGCTATCTATCGTGATAAATTTTTTTTGATCCCTTTTCTCATCCGGAATGGTGCGCGTCAAGTCGAAGGACCACGGGCGGATGCGTTGACTAATGTTCCAATAGTTCTGTGGACATTCTATCAGTACAGCGGTGGGGGATTTAGATGCACCGATATGGAATTGGTGGATCTTGTTGATGCCTTTGCTTCAATCGGATTGGAAAAGAAAGAATTACAATTGCCCGGCAGTGAAACCTTGGACGCCCAAGATATAAAGATCATCGCAGATGATTGTCGGCAATCGTTCTTGAACCTGGTCGCGCAGGTTGACGCTGCCAAAGCAAAAAAAGAGAAGCATATCTTGTTTTGTGAACTTGCTGTCGCAACTGAGGATGCCGAAGTCCGACCAAAACGGCGCATGTAAAGGCAACCATTAGCCCGCTTCGGCGGGCTTTTACTTTGAGCTTGACAATATTGGCTTCCATGATTGTGTGATATATCTCAATCAAATAGGGGGTCAGTATGGAAGCAAGTTATATAGGGTTGATCGCATTGGGCATTAGTTTTTCATCAGGTGCAGTATTTTGCTTTTTGGTCAGACGGTGGATGAAAAGGATTGTAGAGACTGACGACTACCCCATGATGGAAAGACATTTTGACATCGATGGTTTTTTGGATCTTGTTTGCAGTAGGCTTGATGAGAGTGCGCCTAGCCTTGTTGGTGTGGAAATGAATCCGCACACTGGTAAGTTTTTGAGTTCGCGTCCAGAGAGATTGCGATCGGTGTTTTTATCGACTGTGTATGGTGAGTTAAAAGAAAAACTGGAGGGTGGATCCAAGATCAACCCACATGACGCTGCTACTCTGCTACAGATGCACAATCGTGCAAGATACTTCACCAATGGAGCAGGGGACATTCCGCAGTGGGAGACGGACCAGAGGTGGCCCACACTTGAAGAACAGTGCGACCATTTGATTGAGGTTGCGCGGCGCAGGCAGCAGAAAAAACTTTTGGACGTTGTGTCGGAAGTGCAGTCGAAAACACCTGCACCAGGTAAGCGAAAGATGTAGCGAATGAAGCCCGCGACAGCGGGCTTTTTCTTTGAGCTTGACAATGTTGACATCCATGCTTGATTGAATTCATCGCAATCAAATTAAAGGGGGTGTTATGGATAAAATCTATCTTGCAGTATTGCAAAACTGTTTTGATGATCTTCAGGGCTCTATCACTAGCTACATCGAGGCATCAAAATCGAAGGCGAAAGCTAAACGTTCGATGTGGATCAGAACAGTCTGTTTGTCAGTAGTGACTGCTTTCAGTTTTGGACTCGCCCTGGGCTGTTTTATCGCCAGTGTTTAAATCGGATGGGTTAATGGGTTTAAGGTAACAAGAAGCCCGCTTCTGCGGGCTTTTACTTTGAGCTTGACAATATTGCCATCCCTGTTTGAGTGAAGGCATCTCAATCAATTGCGGGGTCTCTATGGATTATGGTCATGTGCATGATATGTATGCGGACGAACTGAAAAAGTGTCTGTCCGACCTCGTTGCATTGAGTTCGACGCTAAGCGATCAACAACTCATAGGCCAAATCATGCTCCACGAAGGGGAGTGGGAGCTTGCTCAATACGTGGTGCGATATTCAAGCGATGTTCGTCTTGTGCGCGCGGCGTTGAACACTGGTGTGGACCCCAACATTGGCATTCCGGCGTTTTACACGGTGCGCAGCGATGATGCCGCCGCTTTGCTTGCTCCCTACACAACAATGCTCGATGTGCATGGACTGCTGATGAGATTGTGCGTGATGGGTGACACGTGGCGGATCCCAGAAGACTTGATCTATTCCGATGAGAACTACAAAGACGCCCAGGAGGGCGCAGCCCATATCCTCAAGCTCTGTGGGAACAGTATGGGGGTCCACCAGATTTACAACAATGCACCCTCAATCAACGCCAAGGATCTTCTGCTCAGTGTGTGCGCCAACAGTGCGGATCATGCGCGGGGCTTGATTGAGTGTGGGGCCGACCCATTCGCAACCGACGATGGGAACACCGCTTTGCACAACGTTGGTCACCCTGGGGTTGTTGAGTACCTACTGAGTTTGGGATTGGACCCCAACGCCAGAAATCGGCACGGTTCGACTCCATTGCATCTCGTGGACGACGCCGCATGTGTCCAGGCGTTGATTGAGGGTGGGGCGGATGTCAACGCGAAAGGGAGCAAGGGCCAAACACCATTGCACACGACGTTGAACGTACCGTGCGCGAAAGCACTGTTGGACGCAGGTGCAGAGATTGATGCGCGCAGCAATAGTTGTGCAACACCTTTGCACATGATGAATTCGCCGGAGGTCAGCACGTACCTACTCAGCCGTGGAGCCGATCCGAACGCACGGAATGATCTAGGCCGTACACCACTATTTGAATACATGCACTACTTAGGATGTCATTCAGACGCACTCCATTTAACTCGCGTACTTCTTGACGCGGGAGCGGATGTCAACGCCATTGATCAAGCAGGACATGGGGTGTTAACGCACGCTGCATTTAATGAGTCTGTGTTTCATGCGGTGCTGGATGCAGGTTACAACCCATTGGATAAGAAATCTCCAAATAACGGTAAAACCCTTCTTCATCATGTGGCAATGGAACACATTTCCTGCGGTTTGATGCACAGAATTATTGAACTGGGTGTGGATGTGAACGCTCAGGACAAATTGGGATTCACAGCCTTGCATTACGTGGCATTGAACAACGCAACGCGGCGCTTAAATTGGTTGTTGCAACGCAAGGCCGATCCAACTCTTGAAAGCGGGAGTGGTCACCGAGCGTCCGTCTATGCGAAGACGCCCAAAGCCAAAGAATTGCTGATTGAACATGAACAGCGCTGGATCCAGCGACCCATCAAACGTCAGCGCCGATTGCTTAATAAAGCCACCGGGCTGAGTACAGAACAGCACTCCGTTCAACGTCGAAAGATGTGACAACTGAGATAAGGGCAAACAAAGTAAAAGGCGCTTACAGCGCCTTTTATACTCCGATCCAGAGAACCATTTGCACCCTGTCGTGAACAGAGCCAGCCGTTCGACTGCTGGGAGACGCTCACTTTCATCCGGTTGGTCGTCTCGGCGCACATTCCATAAAGGGTGAGTAAGTTCCTTTATTTCCATTGCATCCTCATCATCCATGAATTGCCTGGCTTGTCAATATGGGAAGGCAACATGCTTGACAATATTGCCATCCGTGTTTGAGTGAAGGTATCTCAATCAAATCGGGGGTTTCTATGAGACAACTTAATACGTCGATTTCCCAGGGGGAGCAAGATCTGGATGTCTATGCAATTCTAAAAGTCAAGAATCCCAGCGCAGTATTGGATAGATCGCAAGTGCGTAGCTACTTTGAGGCGCACGACGTTAATGAAGTTATTGCGGTCAATGGCCCGCTGTGGCAGAGAGAAATGACGCCCCTTGCTTTTGTAGCATCCAAGTGGATGGAAGACGATGAGAATGAGGGCATTCTAGAAATTATGAGTGATCTTATTGAGCTTGGCGCGAGCGTAAACGCACACGTGACAAAAAATGGGTATGGGTATGGATGCGCGGATGACTATGACTATGACTATGACTATGACGATGATAATAAGAATGGACTTGATATTATTGATGTGGCTCGCGGTGGTGATCGTATAGCTCTGCTTTTAAAGAGTGGGTTGCGCCCTCGTGAGCGGCACATTGAGAAGATTATGTACGCCAGTGTTGACCCGGATGTCATAGCGGAAAAATACATTGGCCTGTTGCGTCTGCATCATTTCGGCAATTTGAATGCCCATGATGAAGGCTTGCGGCTGTTGGAAAATCTGGTTCTTGCGGGCTTTGATGTCAATGGCCAGGATAAAAATGGTAGTACACTTCTTCACTATCTTGATGATATTGAACACGTGTCTTTTCTTGTAAAGGCAGGCGCATCATTGGATATTGTGAATAATCATGGTCTCAATCCTCTTGATATGTACGATCCTAACTTCATAGCGCTCAACGCAAGTCGCAGAGACGCAGTTCAGTTGATGGTTGATCTAAGCATAGATTTAAACGCAAGGTTTCAAGAAACAGACAGCACGGCTCTTCATCAACTCATGACGTTCGGGAATTTGCAAGGCATACAAAATTTGCTTGATGCGGGCGCTGATCCATCATTGCGCAATAAGGCTGGAAAACAGGCTGCTGATATGACCTGTGAGGACAATGATGATGAACAAGAGGTGCGGGAAGCAAAAGCTTTGTTGGAAAGCGCAGCCACGCAACGAAAACTTTTGGAAGAACTGGGTGAGTCGCAACAACAATCTACAAAGCGACGTAAAATGTAAAAGAGATAAGCCCGCTTCGGCGGGCTTTTTTTATGCTTGACAATATTGCCAGCCGTGGTTGATTGAATATATCTCAATCAAAACGGGGGTTGTTATCATGAAAAGTCATTGGTCCGAAATGGTGTTGCGCGCAAAGGAGTTCTTAACACGATGGCGTGCAAAGGAAGTCGAACAGTTAATCACGGAGCCGGATGTTGCAGAGAATGCCTTATCCAGCCAAGTTGTAGACAGTATCCGTGCGATAGAACGATCTGTCGAAAGTGAGCGCGATTCTGTTGGTATGTATTGCTTGCGGAAAGCGTATCTCAGTGGATGCTTGGTGGATTTTAGTCAGATCATTCCGCACTGTTCGGACATCAATATGTCTTGTGGAACTGTGAGCGATAGAAAACATCGGATGAATTCAACCCTGCTGCATGAGTGCGTCAAAGATGGCGCAATCCATTTCGCTAAGGTGCTCATTGAGTGTGGAGCGGATCCCAATAGCACGTTGGACCTCAGATTTGAGTCCACGGTGTACGAGGCGACCCATACAATGCCTTTGCATTCAGCAGTCCTGGGCGGCGACATCAATCTTGTGCAGATGCTTATTGACGCAGGAGCAAACCTTCATGCCGTGGACGACAATGGAAACACCGCCTTATGCGCCGCTGCACTCAACGACAACATGGATGTTGCGACCGCACTTTTGAAAGCAGGGGCCAACCCCAATCAAGTGCATGACACCGTGATTTGTCCGCTTCTTTCCGCCCAATCCACAGCGATGACGGATCTTCTTTTGCACCATGGTGCCGATCCCAATCTCATGTTGGAGAATGGATATCCACTCTTATCTGCTCTCATTTTAAAGCGAAAAATCAATATTGCACGGTATCTCATCAAAATCAACGCGTGCAGTTATCAATTCCGCGAGATGGAAGAAGAGCTGTTGGACCGGCATCCATTTTGGATTGCGTATTACTGTGGGGAATTTGAAGTGTTCAAAGATCTTGCGAATTTCGCCAACATCAACCAGCATGGGTGTTATGATCTTGGACTTCTTGAATTTTCTGTTCGGGAGGACACGTGTGATTACACAAGAGTTCTCCTTGAGCATATGATGCGCGGTCATTTGAGAATAGACAGCGAGCTTTTGTATCTTGCGAAGTCGCGGAGGATGCAAGAAATGCTCATCCAGTTTGGCGCAGACCCCACAATAAAAAGCGCAGATTATTACGGAAAAACCCCAGATGAGTACATGCAGCAGTCCCATATTGATCGCAAGTTTGTCTGGCGGGATCTCGTTGAACGTGGACCACGGATCTTTGCAGAACACCAGCGCAAACTGTTGATGGAAAGCCTGGACATCAAAGACGAACAACAGCCCGTGAAGCGAAAGATGTAAAAGCAACAAAGTAAGCCCGCTTCGGCGGGCTTTTTTTATTGGGATTTTATTCCCACTCAAAAGCGCTTGTGGTTTTTTAATTCCAGCCAGCCTTATTGACAATGTGGACTTCTGTGTTTGAGTGAATGTATGTCAATCAAAACGGGGGTGGTAATGTCGAAAATCTTTTATGAGCGATTATGTGCTTGTGCGTTCATTTTGGGCTTCTTTGCAGAAATGGCGTACTTTGTTGTTATCACGCACAACGCACTGGTGTTCCGAAATGACGTGGATATTGCCATTGCCTGCTTGGCGTTGGTGCAAGCGTTTGTGATGCCGTACAAATACAAATCCCAAGCCCACAACTCATCTCAGTTTGATGTGGCTTCAATGCTTCAAAAATTGGTGCTGTTTGGATTGGCCGCGTATGCAGCGTGGAGCGTTGCGGACGCGTGGCACATCGGATTGGTTGGCTTGATGTCGGCAGGGATCATTTGCAGTCAAGTCGTTAAGATCTGTCTGCGCAGATATTCCCAATTGCAAAACAGTGTTCAGTGCTAAGTAAAACGCCCGCGGAAGCGGGCTTTTTCTTGACACGCCTTGAAATTCTGCTTGGATGAGATTTTTCATTCATCGAGGAATATCTATGCTCAAAAGAGAAGAATTAAAACCCGGAATAATTGTGTACGCCTGCGTTGATGCGCTTCACCGCAACAACGTGGACACCAAGCTTCGCGTTATCCACCCACTGCTGTGCCTGGGAGTCAACGACAGTGAAGGCGTGTGGGCGGTGGTCACCAGTATGGAAACACGACTCTCACTAAAACCCCGTTGGAAGACAGGACCGGCCACGTGGATCAACAAGCGCTCGTTTATTGACCCCAACCGCCCCGCCATTCGCATCCCCAACACCGTTTTGCTTGAAGCTGCAGAGGTTGGTGAAGCAGGGTACTACCACGACGGCTTTGATCGCCCAGGTGTCAAACCCAACGCCTTACAGTCCATCGTTGAGGCTCTTGGGATCGGTGACGAACTGCCCACAGTCGCATTGGTGAACATCAACGACCTGTCCATTGCCGAGTTGGAGCAGGTGATCCACAAAAAGCGCGAAGAGCAACGCAAGGCGGATCTGGTGCTGGTCCTCACCGGGATTGCAAAGGACTCAGGCTATGACCTGACCAACGTGGTGCTGTCGCCGCTCACGTGATGCATTTCAACACCTGTGTGCCAGTAAATTTTCATTGGACGCGCGACAGAGCGGATTTGCACCCCATTCCGCTGCGATTGAGCTTGACTCCAGCGGGAGAAAGGAGCTAGATGACTCGGCGTGGGCTTGACAATGTTCTATCTTCTGCTTCTGTGAATGGATCCAATGAATAGGAGGAATTATGGACTTGCTCAGAACTTTAGGACGTATCTACCAAGATGCCGATCAATCCACCAGTGACTTGATCAACAACAACATCCAGTTTGCCCAGGGGCAACAAGAGGACCGAAGCATTCGGCAGGATCGGATTGAGGAACGGCGGAAGCATCGGCGTTTAAACTTAGAGCTGGACGCCATCCAGCGGGCCAATGACCTGGCGCGTGAAGTGGAAGAACTTCAAAGGAAAGTGCGGAGTTTGGAGCATCGCTGTGAAGTCACACGCGATCTTGCAACGGATGTCATTTTGGACCGCTCAAGCATCATGAGTGCGATGAAAGCAGTGATTGCAAACTGGAATGACCCCGCACGCGTGGAACAGTTCCTTGCAAGCTTCGACACCGAGCGCCAAGATGAAAAGGCGCGTATTGAACAGGACAACGAACGCCAGAATGCCGCTTACCATCGCGTCGATGAGGTTGTTAACAGTTGGTCTCTGCCAAACTCAACACGGCGCAGACGCCCACCTGGGCTTAAGAAGAAATGACTGAAATGGCCACCTTCGGGTGGCTTTTTTTTCAGCAAAAAGGTCGGGGAATAGCTTGGCAATGGAAATTTGATGAGATATGATCCGGTTGCCAATTGCGGCCCAATAGACAAAAGATCACCAAATGAACGAGAAGACCTTTACCTGGAAAGAAGCTGATGAGCTGGAAAAGAAGCTCGCCAAAGACCTCGCGGCACTGGAAGAAAAGCAGGCTGCGGATCGTCAGCGCATCCAGGACGCGCGCCGCGCCTCTGCTGGCGACGCTCTTGAAGAAGTGTTGAACACCCTGTCCAACATCTCCGCTTATCTCACCGATGGGCAGAAGGCCCAGGTCGCCAACTTCTTTGGGCCGGTGAAGAAGGGTGGTAAGGCTGCTGGCTCCAAGCCGCGCAACACCGTTCCCAAGGAACAGCGCGCCAACAACCGCTTCCTGCACGACGGTAAGAAGACGCCGTTCTATTACGGTGGCAAGGGTCCCAAGCCCGAAGTCCTCAGGAACTTTGAAGCCAGCGAAGCGGGCGCAAAACTCACCGCTGAGGGTAAGCCCACCTACGGCGATCTGTAAGTCCTGCTGCAAACGCATTGGTTAAGCCCGCTTCGGCGGGCTTTTTCTTTCTCCAAAAATAGAGCTTGACAATATTGCCTTCCATGATTGTGTGAATACATCACACACATACTTCGGGGGCAACATGAATATTTTTTACATCAACCACACAAACCTCATTTGCAACGAAGACAATGCTTCCGTCCGCTTTGAATGGTGTCAGACGCTAGCGGGTTACCACGTCTTTGATGCATTCGTATGGAACGGTGAGGGATGGGCTGATCAACCTTACAAGATCATGGCGGATGAATGCAGCCGGGTTGCAGCCATTGATGCCTGGGAACAGCTTGAAGAACGCTTGTTGTCTACGGAAATGGAGGAAGCAGCGTTTTACGAAAACCCAAGCATCTACGAACTGTACGCGCTGAGCCGCGATCACTGGTCCTCGGAGTCCATCAAATGGTAACTCCGTCGTACGATGCATTCGGGTGTACCGACTTGCACAACGCCATCATCCGCCATGATCACAACGCCATTAAAAATCTTGTGGCGAATGGTTGGGATGTCAACGTTTGCAATCTGCGCGGCGAAACACCACTTCACTTCGCTTTGTGGTGCAGCACGTCGTTAAAGACCAACCCATCGGCCACAAAAGACATAATCCGCTTGCTGTTGGAATTGGGGGCCAATACACGTCTGCGCACCCATTATGGAATGTCGTGCCAGGACATCGCGCTACACACCGCACGGCCCGATTTGATCGAGTTGATCGACGGTGAGGTCCAACGGTTGCGCATACTCAGCGCAGTTTGCGATCAACCACCAGAAAAGCAACGCACCAGAAAGATGTAACAGCACAAGAGTAAGCCCGCTTCGGCGGGCTTTTTTTATTGGGATTTTATCCCCAATTCAAAGCGCTTATATGCTGTAAATAATATCAATCAATGCTATTGACAATGTTGTGATCCGTGTTTGAGTGAAGGTATCTCAATCAAAAAACGGGGGTTGTATGAAATCCATCTTATCTCAATTGCAAGAAAACGGATTTGTCGAATTGACAGACAGCGCGCAACTGTGGACTCGCGAAGGAGTGGTGCGCGAAGCCATCATCCGCGCCAAATCCAACAGTGACTCAGATTTCTTACGCGGATGGGAAGGGGATCTGTCCGCCGAGTATTACCTGACATTCCATTGGGTGGACGCATCGGAAGTCGCAACCCATGACTTGGCTGACATTCTTGAAACCGCCAAAAGACTCAACGCTATGCCCGAAATGACGGAGGCTGCATGAAGAAAATACTCATCTATCTCATGGGCGTGGCATGTGTTGCCCTGGCAATGTCTATCATTTTATTGATCGTCAACTTGTGTATACCTTACGCGCCCATCTCCATGGAAATTTTTTTACCGGTGCTTTCATCATTTGGCGTCTGTATTCCAATTCTCTTAATGGAATTTGAGTCAGAAGTGGTGTTTCATTGAAATATTAAAGAGCCTTAATTGGCTCTTTTTTTCATTCTGAGATTTCAATTTCAAATAATGTGAGATAACTAACACTTTTGATAAAAAATGTCAATTAAATCTATTGACATGTTAATTATATTTCGTATGATCAATACATACAAAGAGAAAGGGGTTTCAAAATGATTATCGCTACACTTACCACCGCAGCCGTCATGCACATCACGATCTGCAATATTTTAAACCGCATCTGTGCAATCTAATTCACAATTCAATTCTAAAGGGGAATAACAATGGAACAAATCATCAACGCCACCACCTTAAAATTCACAGCCGTTGCAATCGGTGTCGTCCTTGTCGGTTGGTTGGTCTGCACTTTGATTGGCGGGTTGTTCAACTCGGTGTCGTCATCGAGCAGCATGTACGACAAAGCCGACGCCGCTATTGCCGCAAGCAAGGCCCGCTAACCACACCATTCAGGACTTCTTATGAGCAACACAAGCAAAGTTTTCAGTAATAAAATCAAACGTGATAGCAGAAAAATCAAACGTGAAATTCGCTTGATCAAAAAATTGAGAGACAAATCCAAACGCCGCTAATCACCAATCCATTCACGGAGCATTGCATGAACTTATCAACCCAACTTTTCCACGCCGTCGAAACCGCCAACTTAAAAGCCGTTCGTTCTATCGTCTTAACCAACTTCCGCGAAAAAGATGGACGCGTGGACGCCGCACAATTGACCGCGCTGACCAACAGCAGAGCCACCACCTGCGACGCCACTCCCATCCACTTGGCCTGCTGCTTGTACCGCAAAGCTCTGCTGACAAACGACGATCAACTGGCTGGTGTGTACAACACAATTATTGAAGTGCTGGTGCGCGACGGGTATGCATCCGTCACCACACTGATGAACCGCAGCATCAACCGCCGCACCGGCCAACGCGATGACTACACTGGAACAACGATCTTCCAATTGTTCAAAGGTTGTCTTCCACCCTATGTTCAGGAGTATGTCAAATCCATCGACATGACCACGTACGACAAGTACACCGCTTCTATCAACTGATTGATCCGAACATTAAAAACTTAAAAAGGAACCGCTATGAAATTACGCTATGAAAAAAAAATACGGACAAAGCGCATTAACCTACTACACTTTGCGCGCAGCGTTGTACGCAGCCATCGCTTTCAACATCTACGGAGTCTTCTATGTCTTCTGTGTTGAAGAAAACGATCCCATGACCTATGAAACGCCCGTATCCATTCAGGAGCAAGCAAAATGAAGACATCTGCACAGCAACGCTTAAAGCGCTTTGAACGTCAAACACAAGTCCAGTTGCACGCCGCCTCCATCCTCTGTCTTGCGCTGGTCGCGTTTGCCCTGGGTCTGGCTGTCTGAGAGATAACATCATGTTGCACATATAAAAAAGGACCGAAAGATCGGTCCTTTTTGTTTGGATGTGTTACGACAGTTTGATTTGCAAATTCAGTTCGTGTTCCAAACGTTTCACCCGATCATCCCAGTTCTCCACCGGTTGTCCTGCGGCCATGCGCAAATCTCTCACGTGTGAATCGTATTGCAATCCTTCCAACACACTGGCTTTCTTTTTCAGGTAGTGCCGCCGCCTGCGTACCGCACCGGGCGTCATCGACAACGAATTGCGCACGTACCAGGGCGCTTGCACTTCTCCGTACACACGACGCGTCCAGTTTGATTTGAGTGTCACGTACGAGCGAAACCAAAACGAACGCCACACTGACCGGTCTTCATGGTTGGGGGTAATGGAAACACGGACCTCTCTTAACCAGCAGTTTTCCTCCGTCAACGCCATGGTGACATCGATGAGCCGCGCGCGGGGGACAACAAACAGGTTCAACCCAGCTTTGGTGGCCGTAGCGGTGTATGGACCTGTGACATCCGACCGTTGAGCCTTAAATCCAAACAGAAGAAGCGATGACATCTCACCCACACGTTGGGGTGAGCCACTGCGTGCGGTCAACGCCAACACGACATGCGTTGGCAACACCGTAACAAACACCGTGCAGCGCTCCTGGGTCCATCGCGCCGCAATGGCTTTTTGAACATGCTCCATGTCGGTTTTTGGTGACAAATGAGTGAGATGGTTGCGGCTTCTAAGCAACCCTTTGTCGCGTATGCGCTCCAACTTGCTTTGCCACGTGGGATCCATCCTTGTGGTGTTCGTTGTCAACGCGGACAGGCAATCGGAATTCCCAAATTTTTGGATGCACGGTATGCACGAGGGGATCCAGTTGTCCATGGAAACCTCCCCACCCAAAGCCACAGGTATAGCGTGGGTGACGCCCCACGCGTTTTTCTTTTCCGCGTTGATCACATCCCCGCAGTACGCGCACACCCCGCCAAACAAACCCAATATTGTGGGACGCGCGTATTTTGGGACGCTGTGCCGTTTGCGTTTGTTGAGCGTAAGAATGATCGAGAGCATTTCATCTTTAATATTCATGTTGTTCCCCTGTTGATGCACGTCTTACTCAATCACAATTTGCTGTATTGTCAAATATTGGCCTTGACAAATTAAGCGCGTGTGTTGCTATGTATATATCCACCCACACAGGGGAAAAAATATGAATTTCAATGATGAGAACTACCAGCGGCTTGCGAAAGCGGCTGGAAATCTTGAAAAGAATAATGGTGACGAAAAGTCGGCGGATGAGTTTCGGTTGGCGCTTGATGGTATTGTCAATCTTAATGCGCTCAACGAACAAGGCAACTCAATGATGCATATTGCTGCGTACAAAGGGCAAGCGTTTGTCCTGAGTGAGCTTATCAATGCGGGCGCGGACATCAATATTGAGAACGAAAAACATGGTGTTCGACCGTTGCACTTAGCCATCGTCAAGAATTCGTTCGGGTGCGTAAACGAGCTTTTGAAAATGGGTGCGGATGTCAACGCCACAGACCACGAGGGGTACAACGCCTTGCATGTCGCAGCGGCGTACAGCTTGCCGCAAGTGACTGAGAAAATTCTACAAGCAGGAGCCGACGCAACAGCGCGTACTAAAGATGGACAAGTGCCAGCGGAACTCGCAGACGATTTTTCCCTACGGGACCGTTTGACCGAGGCGTTGAACACTCAGACCAATGCAAAAATCATGAGTGAAGTCACAGCAAGCCTGGACGCAGAACCGGTGCGAATGCGGCGGCGAATGTAATAGAAAAACGAAACCCGCTTCGGCGGGTTTTTTGATAGACTGGGATGGAACTGGACGGTGGAGGTGTCCTTTGAAAGTAAATGCTTTTCAACTTATGGTTGAAAATAGGTTTGACGAACTTTTGACAAGTATTGATCGCGGCGAAGTCGATAATCTTAACGCTGATGGTCGTGTGCTTGGGATGAAATTGATGCATTACGCAGTGAGCTATGATAAGCCGTATCTAATAAGAGAACTTGCTCGCCGTGGTGCTGATGTGAATTGCATTGATCACGAAGGGAGGACACCCTTGGTGTCGGCACGGACAGTGGAAACAGTTAAGGCTCTACTTGAAGCTGGCGCAAACATTAACGCAATGGATCATTCTGGTCTTACGCCAATCTTCCATCTTTGGGGTGATGTCGAAACTGATGCTATTAAATTGCTTGTTCATGCGGGTGCGGATGTCAATGCAAGAAACAAAGACGGCGAAACGCTTCTAATGCATCACTTCATTAGCGCAAGTGAGTGGTGCGCTAATGAAGTTAATCCAGTGGCGTCCCTAATCGCCCTTGGGGCTGACGTTAATGCAGTCAACAATGATGGTGACACTGTTTTACATATGGCAGCATATGGGGCAAATGGTGAGGAAGTAATTGGGGTTCTGCTTCATGCTGGTGCCAATCCCTCTGCATTAAATGCCAAGGGGAAAACCCCCGGTGATGTTGCAAACAGATCGGGCATTAAATCGATTATTCAACGAGCAGTGCTAAACGCGGAGTTGCTTGCGTTATCTGAGAATTCACCGGACCGCATCAAGCGTGGTGAAGGTGGGATCTGACAACTAACAATTTTTGGTTGCACGATAGGCCGTCCAATGGACGGCCTTTTTTATGCCCGTTGAATTCTCAACACCTGACGATGAAGTGTTCCAGGGTACTTGAGGCAGGACAACGTATGTATAACCAGAACGGCTGGACGAACAAAAGGTGTTTGGTTTGAGAACCTGACGCTGCGCGCGTTGACCGGACCAGACGCTTGATTGTTGTGCGAGAACCAAACGGTATCACCAGACGGCTGCACGCACGAACCCACAGAGCGGACCAGACGACGTGTGCAGGCCGTCCGAACAGACGGCGCACAGGTGTCTCGCAAGCAACCAGACGTGCAGCCAAGAGCCGCAGGCGAGGGCAGGGGGTGCCCAGCCAACAGGTACAGACGGCTGACACACGAACGACTTGACAGCGGTCAAGACGAGCTGCAGGCCCAAGCCGTGGTGTGGCACTGCAAACACCCAGAAGAACAGCACGAGACGGCCAGGACGGGGCACTGACTGGCGGTGGAGCGCGCCAGTGGGCAAAGCAAAAAACAATAAAGCCCGAGCGCCCGCAAAGAGCAACAGCGGGACAGCCGGAGCAAGGCAGAAGCGAAAAGCCAGAGCAAAAAACAAAAAAGCGAAAAGCAAAATCAAAACCACGCGGGGGCCGAAAGTCTACAGCCGTCGGTTTGGGACTGAACAGAACGTATGCACATGTCGCACCTTCGGTGTTGTAACGCGGTGTACATAAAAACGATTAAAAGCACACGAAAAGCCTACAGCAGCAAGGCTTTTCAGATGTACACGCATGTGTATTTATTTGCCTTAATAAAATACCCAAAAACCCTTGATTTGCTTGAGTTTCGGCAATGAGCTTGACTTTATCCAATTTTTTGTTTGAGTAAAGGAAACAAAAAGGAGGAAAAATGAAAAAAATTAGCAAGCACATCAAAATTACAGAGCGGCAGAACGAACGTATTGAACGTCAAATGGCCGGTTGCGGTATGACATTTGTCGATTGGATCCGCAACGCCATCGAAGTAAAGCTCAGCCAAGTGGAAACAGTGGACGCCATTGAGCAAGCAAAACAGGATTTACTGCGCACCCAAAACGACCTGCGCAAAGAACTGGCAAATCTCCGGCTCAACCTATTGGCCGATCAAAAATCCTTTATTGAGAAAGCCGAGCAGGTCGCTGACGCCATGTCCGAGCATCACATCAAGATCGCACAGCAACACATTTCAGGAATGACAACCGTTCTCAATAGGGGGCTTGAGTCGGGCGCGCTGCATATCGGCTCACCGTCATCGTCAAGCAGCAGAAGCAGTCATTCATCGGGTGGATCGCAAGTGTCATTCCCCAGCGGTGACAAATCGTAATTAAAAAAATCGGTCGTGGTGTACAGGGGAGCCTCACGAACGATGACCAACAACCTCCCCAGGTACAAAACTATTTGAATTCACAACAAGGAGAATGATTTATGAAAAACATTGTATTGGCAGCAGCGGTGGCAGTGGCGTTGGCAACAGGCGGAATGACTGCACACGCACAAACCCAGCAAGAGGACCAACGGCGCACAGAGAAGGCCGGAAAGATCGGCTGTGTTGTCGGCGGATTGTTGGGCGGTGTGGTGGGCGCGAAGGTCTTCAAAGACGATCAAGCGGTTGGAGCGGTGGGCGGTGGAGCATTGGGTTGCGCGGGCGGAAACTTCTTTGGCAAGAAGTGGAGCAAAGCAAAACAACTCAAAGAGTTCCAAGAGGCACAAGCCCAGGCGCAAGCCGCAGGCTTGACCGCAACCGTCGATGCGCGGGACGGTGTGGATGAGCGCGGCAAACCCACCAAAGAGTTGGGCGCAATGGTGATTGCATACAACCCCAGCGACTTGTCCCCGATGTCGGCGAAAACATCGGCGGTGTTCGACAAGGTGGCCGCAATCAGCGTGCGCTCCAAAAACCAACTGACCTTTGAGTTCAGCGGACGCCAAGGCTGTGAGTTGCCGTTGGCCGAGTTGGGCAAGCGTGGCGCATTCAACGGCGCGGGTGTTCAACACGCGGTGAAGGTCAGTTGCGGACAAGGGGACAGCAAGTTCGTCATCACCCCGTTGCCGGAATTGGCGCGTCAGTAATCCAAAACGATACTGGGCGTCGCAATGACGCCCAGTATCCCCAGCACGTTGAGCAATCAATAAGGAGTGAATATGTCAGACGATAAAAATAAAAAAATTGATCCGCGCGCATTAGAGATGCAGATGGTTGACGACGAGGATCTTGTTGACGACTGCAACAGCAAGGATTTGGATCGGGCGGTTGATAAGACAGTCGAGGCCGCGCAGAAGGTCAAAGATGGTGCAAAAAAAATCGGAAGTGGTTTGTGGGGTGGATTGAAAAGTGGCGCGACAGCAGCCGCCAAGAAAGCTTCCGAAGTCAAAGAAAAACAACAACAGAAAAAACACGATGAGGCCAGCGCGCCGCACAGCGTTGAAGAACCTGTTGTCGCACAAGCAGAAACTGTTGCAGATGAAAGGGTGGGTTACGACCTTACACACTCAGCCCCAGCAAATGTGTCCATTGCAATTGCCCGTGCGCCCGAAATGGATGAGTCATTCTTTAGCGATGATCGGGTTGAACAACCTGAGCTGCAGCAAGACGGTGAAAAGAAACCCCCTTCACGCAAACCCATTGTGTTGGTCGGCGCGGCATTGTTGATCGTTGCTGGTGTGGTTGGAGGCTATCTGTATTGGCCCAGCGACGACACCACAACAGTTGCGGTCGAAAAGGTTCAAGAAGAAAAGCCCATCGTGGAGTTCAAAACCAAACGCGGTGCGATCTTGGATGAGCGCGTGACGGCGATCTTTGGAAAGACCTGGGTCGATGGTGAGAAGTCTCTTGTGATTTCCAAAAAGGGTGAGGTGGTGTTTATCAACCCTGTGGGTGATGTCCGCGAGGAATACAACATTGAGCCATCCGGTGAGTACGAACCCAATCAGACCAATCCGCGCATATTGATTGATGCCGGGAATGGATTTGTCAGGGCAACGGTCAATTATGGAAACGCAAGCAACACGGTTCCCAAAAGCATCGTCTTTGATGAAGTGGCTGGCGTGTCGATTGTGTTCCGCGAAAAGTCGGTTGTTGATGCCGAACGTGCGCAACAAAAGGTTCAAGAGCCAGCCGTCGTTGAAGAACCGAAAGTTGAACAACAACCAATTGCTGTTGAACCAAAACCTGTGAGTGTTGAACCTCAAGCAACACCAAAGGTTGAAGCGAAGGTCGAGCCGAAAATTGAAACGCCCAAACCGGTTGCGTCTGTTGCACAACCCGCGCCACGTCCACGACCTGCCCAAACAAAACCTGCGCCCAAAGTTGAGCCACGCAATGCGCGCTCACAGAACTGGCAGGACAAAGCCAGCGATGATTTGGACGAATGGGCAAAACAATTTTAAAGCTATTGACAATGTTAGCTTCTGTGTTTGATTAAACAAGGCATATATATAAGGAGTCAAAATGCTCAACAAAATATACGATCAATACAAAACAAAGTTCGGCCTGTCGCTGGGCAGCAAGATTTACAATTTTTACGGACGGAAGTTAATTCGCACACCGTTGCACAAGTATCCCAAGATGAACCCACACTTAGAGCGGGAATATTATTACAACGTGGGTGATCGAGGCAGTACAGCGGATATTTCTGAGTCGGAAAGCAATTGGCGGGATAACAGTTTGCTTTTAGCTCAGATCCGCGACGAAGAGGCTCCGCGTGTGTCGCGCGGCGTGTTCATGACATCACTTTCCATTATTTGTTTTTTGGGGTTGGTGTTTTGGTTCATCATTAAAGTATAAGGGGGTGATATGGGTTTAAGTATTTTTACAATTCCAGATTTTATGGAAAAGCTGTATGGTCGATTAAAAGGCCAAGGCTCTATTCCAACGAGTGAGCAAAAAACAATCAGCAACGCCAACAAGCGTTTTCATCGTTTGATCAGTCGCGGTGACCGCCATGTGCTCAATGGTGAACTGCCAAACGTTCAGCTGAAGGACTACGAGAAAGTTCAAAAGATGGGCGCGAAGATGCGTGAGGACGGATCGCTGTATGTGCCCGAGGGCGTCAATCGCGAGCCATTCCGCATGTACTCGCCGATGGTCGCAGAAGACCTGGATGACGAACATTCGACGTACAAAGTCACAAGCGACGGCTTGCCCTGGGAAAACTTTGTCACCCCAACCGACACCACGCAGGGGGGCGACTCAACAGCAACATCAATTGTCTACGGAATGGTTCCTGTCTTGGCGGCATTGACCATTGTGTTGATGGCGTTGCCGGGACTGTGGGCGTTGCTCGCGTGTCTGCCCGCTGCCTTGGTGATACCGCACCTCATTGCGTTGTACCAAGGGGAGTCAATCACCGAGGCCGTCAAGAGCGGATTTGTTGGCTTCATCCTGCCGGTTCTCCTGTCGTTGAACGTGGTGTCCACTGTGAAAACAGGGAAAGCCGTGGCCGCACTTGACCAGGCGCAGTTGGTGTCAACCAGCCAAGGGCTTTCGGCGTCGGATCTGATAGCCGGGTTAGCCAACAATGCGATTTCAGCACTGACCAACTTCGCCACCGGCCAATGGGGTTTGGTGGGCAACATCTCCATGGCCTTGGGTCTGTTTATTGTGGGAAGTGGTTTTGTGATGCTACTTGGCTCATTGGTGAATGCTGGGAACGACTCAAAAGTTGGCGGGGCTGTTCAAGGCGGTAAAGCCTGGGTGTGGGCGTACGCCAAGTTGTGCTTGGCTTTGGGGTTGGTGTTGTCACTTCCACCCGTTATGGCTCCATGGGTGATCTTGTTGTTCGCATCAGCGTACGCAATGCGCTACACCGAACAGAATTTCCAAGCGCGCGGCTGGGTGTTGGATCAGCAAAACAAACGGATTGGCGGTGTGATGCAGGATCACTCGTATCAACGTGATATGGACGACCGTCAGTTCCAACGGATGAATGTTGAGAACGACAAATCTCCGGACATCGTGATTGCTATTTCCACAGGGTATTTGGCGCGCAAGGGCTACAACTTTAGTCCCGACCAAAACAAGTTCATGGTGATGTCGATCAACGACATGTGTACCCACATGTTGAACTTGGGGCGAACTGGTATTGGTAAAACAACCAACTTTGCGCGTTTGATCGCCTTGCAAATAGCTCTGGCGGCCATGAACGGATACCGCGTTGGTTTGTTCGTCTTGTGCGGAAAGGGAACGTTGCCCGGTGAAGTCCGAAACGCGTTGGATTGGAACATCAAGCCTGGTATGGCGGTGGGCTTGATTGAGGGATTGAAGGCAATGGATTTGGCCGACGCCATCAACTCAATGGTTGCCAGTTCGTCCGCTAAAGACAAGATGTGGAGCCAAGGGGCAGATTTTTTTGTGGTGAACACCTGTCTGATTTTTGAGGCGTTGTGTGAGCATGAAAAAACGGTCTACAAAAAAGCTGTTTCGGAGTTAACCAAGATCGACGCAATGCTTCCCAATTTGGAATTCATTGTGAAGCAGTTGAACTTCAATCCCGACACCAAGAAATCTGATCAGCACCACAAAGCTGTTCGCGCGTTGCAAGAGACACGCGACCGCCGTGAATTCTATGCTAAAGAAGTGAGCCGTCCGCGCGAATGGCATTGGAGCTACGACCATTTCGTGAAGACCAAAAAGATGTTGAACGACATTGTGGTTCCCAAAGGCGGTGAAGAGGGGGAGATTGGTCCTGAGATCAAACGTTGGTTCAACTTCTTGGGCGTGAATGTGCAAGGCGAGAGCCGCAGCCCCATTGCCATCCACCCCAAAATTCAAGTTGAAGGTTCTGCTTTGCAAAAAGCTGTGGGTTACATTGCCGAAACCTGGGCCAAGTACCCTCACGAACAACGTCAATCGTTTCTTTTGAACGTTGATCAACGCATCAACCCCTTGTACCAATCCGAACATTTGGTTGACGAAAACGGAACCCCTTGGACGGCATTGACAAGCGGTGTGGATATCACGGGCGTCATGCGTGGGGATCGCATTGGGATCGATCTTCCAGAAGCTCTGCACAAAGAGGCTGGCACCGCCGTGCAAATCCTGTTGAAGCAGCGGGTGTACGCCAAACTCAAACGCCGTGTTGAAGCCCCCGATTGGCGCAAAGAAATGCCCGATGACACGGTGTTCATCCAGTTGATGGACGAATGCCATTTGTTGGTCAGCAAGCAAGAAAAGGGCTTGCTCAGCATTGCCCGTTCGCTTGGTATGGGTGCTGTGTATTTAACCCAGAACGTGGAAGGTTTAATGCAGTGCTTTGAAACCCGCGAAGATCTTGATGCGTTCCTGGATTGTTTCCAATCCGTCACCTGTTCCATGGCCTCCAAAGCAAGCTATGAGTGGGTTGCGGGTAAGGTGGGGCATGGGTCGATTGTTCAATACGAACCCACGGGCCGTGGTTTTGATTACAAGGCCAGCACCAATGCCTTCAAACGCTCAACGCTTAATGTGGACGATCACCCGCAGCGTGCGTTCTTGCGGAAATTGAAACGCTTCGGCATGGGGAAAGTTGTATCTCAAGACATGCTGGTCAGCGATTACGGCCACCGTTGGGATCAAAAGATGCAGGCGTTGCAAGGAACCAATGTTGGCGAAGCAGCAGGATCCAAAGCGCGGTCAGCCATTATTGTGGGTGGGGCAGGATCCGCGAAAGACGGCGAGATTGTGTCAGCGGTGGAATTGGAACGCGAACTCAACACAAGTGGTGGTACACGTGCGTTGGTGTACCTCAACCGAGGAAACGTGCGGCGGGTTGATTTTGCTAAAACCATTCCTGTCACACCCGGCAAAGTGGACAAGTACATGGAACGGTTCAAAGCGGAACGCTTGGAACCCGAGAACTTCCAGAACGAATTGGCATAAAACAACAACTCAAAATAGGAGAGCAATAGTATGAACAAACACATTGAAGACCAGAAAGCCTACAACGACGCAATGTTCAGCACCAAGTTGGAAGATATCTTCCAAGCACCGGACGACACATTCCGCGCGGAAAAGCAGCAGGCAGCGGAAGGCGGAGACCCCCAAGCGCAAGCCTGGGTGGACCACGACGCCACCGTTGATGGACTTGAGCGCCGCATTGGACAGTACGACCATGAAATTGAACGCCGCCAAGATCCAACCCATGTGTTGAAGTTGGAAGAGCACTACCAAAGCATTTTGCACGCGCGCACCGTGTTTTTGGAGAACAACCCTAAACCCTTAGCGTTTGGTAAAGACGAGTGGCAGAAGAAGTTCAGTGTGTACGAACAACAAATTGAAGACAGCAAGCAGCAGATGCACGAGTGGGAAGAGAAATCCTCCCCCGAAGTTTTGGCGGAATTGACCAAGCGCCGCAATCAAAAATTTGAAGAGTTGTTGGAGGCCACGGGCGAACGTCAGAAATTGGGTGAACTGCCATCGGAGCAATTGATGCACGCCCAGGCGTCAGCGGATGCATACAATCTTTTCCAAGGCCGTGACTCCTTTTCCTTAGCCGAGCGCATCCAGAAACGCCGCGAGACTTCCGACGGTGACAGCGGGCAGTCCGAACAAGGAGAGCGTCAAGGTGGGATGGCGTGGGCGGCAGAAACTTTGGCAAAACCAACTGAAGAGGAAAAGTTGTTGGCTGACTTGCAGCACAAGTTCGTGTTGGAAAACAATCGCTGGCCCAAGGAGAAGGAAATTGACGACCTTCTGTTCAAACATCAGCGCACGCAAAGCGGGCACGTGGATGTCGAAAGCGAAGAACAAACGCAGGTGCAAACCCAGCGGCGAAGTCAAACTTGCACCCAGTAACACAAAAGGCCGGGAATTCCCGGCCTTATTATTGGGTGGTTGACAATATTGATTTCTCTTTTGTAATAAATACAGATTGCTAGAAAAGGGGAATTCATGAAAACAAAAATTATTCTATTTTATCTTGCGCTCATATTTGCAATTCCGTGTGTCGCGCACACTACAAGCGCATACAACGAAAGGCCCATGATTAGTGAAAATCCGATCAAGAACGCCAACGAAACGCAGTGGTGGAATTTCTTCAAGAAGAAAAAGCACGAGCGGATTTGGAAAGGTGTTCACCCCGATATGCGCACCAAGTTGGAAGCGGTGTACAGCGCGATGGCCCAACGCGGATTTGACATCCGCCCCATGGAAGGGTTGCGCAGTGAAGCACGTCAAGCGTCGTTGCTTGCCAGTGGCAGTGGGGTAACAACCGTGGGCGCTGGCATGAGTTGCCACAACCACGGATACGCCATCGACAGTGTGATGTATGTGGATGGTAAACCCACCTGGGACATGGACAACCAACACGTGCGCGACGGCTACCTTCTGTTTGGCGAAATGGTGCAGGCCGTGGGGCTTGAGTGGGGTGGTGCGTGGACAACCATCAAAGACTATCCCCATGTCGAAATGCAAAGCGAATGCCGTGTTGCCATTCGCGCAAAACGTAGCGGTCAAAAGCCACCCGTGATGGTGGCAGACCCAATGCAATTACCGCCCGACATCCTGTTGGCGTCGTTCGTTCAACCCAGTCCCAATGGAACCATATGCACATTCGACAGTCCGTGCGAACAGCAGGCCTTTTTCGCCGCAATGATGTGCCCAACGCCTCTACACACGCCAGAACCATTGCCGTGGTCCGTGATGAGCGGGTATTACGCGTACAGTTGGACTTGACACATTGCAAACCCCCTTTAAGTTGAGTGAAAAAGGGGGTTTTATATGAGCAAGATTTACGATGCGTTTGGGCCGGTGGGGAAACATGTTGCCCCCCACACTTTGGTTCGCCGTTGGGATACCGCCCTCGCTTTTGCTTTGGGGGTGTTTGTTTTCACCTACGCCGCTTTGATTTGGCTTGTGCGTTTAATGGGTGATCCCACGCAGGTTCCCTACATGCTGCATCTCATCGTGGGCGCAAGCAGTACGCTCCACTATTTGACTTTGGGAATTTTTTCGCCCGACAACACCAGCACTGAAATTCTTGCGCTGACCAATGCGAAAATTGCAACCTATGTGAGTTTTGCGGTGGCTATGCTGTGTGGTGGTATTGCCTTGCGCATCGGTTTGGTGCCGCGCCGCAATATGTACGTTCTCGATGGCCCTCAACTTCGCCAAGGCGCAGACGCCGAAAAACTGGCGCGGCAGATCACAAAGAAGGAGGTTGGCAATGCCACAAATACACTCGCACTGCATCCACTGTTGCGTTTGGCGCAGACGACTTTAAACCGCCACATCCTTATATATGGATCCGTTGGCTCAGGAAAGACCGAATTCTTGAAGCGTTTGCTGCAACAAATCATGCGGATGCGCAAGAAACTCTTTTTGTACGACGTAAAAGGCGACTTCACAAGTTTCGCAGACTTTGGCGCATCCGACAGCGAACCACAAACCCGCTGGGCAAAGCGCTTCAAAAAGGCGGTGGTCAACACGGTGGTTCCCCGTCCCATCATTCTCAGTCCGTATGACAAGCGGGGGTATGTGTGGGATGTTGCCTGCGACATCCACACAAGCATGCAGGTGGAAGAATTTGCCCGCAGCATGATTGCAGACAACCCCGGTGAAACCAATCCATTTTTCACCAACGCCGCGCGCATGATTTTCGTAGGCTCCGTGCGCACTTTGATTGCCAACAAGCCCAGGCAGTGGAATTTCACAGATCTCAACGAGCAACTGAATAAGACCGCCGCGCAGATGCAACCCGACATTTTGGCGCACTACGCCAAAGCTTTTTCGCTGATCGAAAACGCTGAGTCACAGACGACATCCAACGTTATGTCAACGGTGATGTCCAATATGCAAGCGGTGGAGTATTTGGCGCAGGCGTGGCCGGTTGTCACAAAGCGGCGGTTCTCAATAACAGAGTGGGCGTCCGACAGTTACCGTGGGCGTAAAGCGGTCATTGTTCAAGGTGGCGGGATGGAATTGCTCACCAGTGCGTACATTTCATCGTTGATCAACACTTTGGTGGGTGAGGTGATTTCGCCAAAAATGACCGAGAACAAAGACCGGGGAATTTACATTGTGCTCGATGAGCTGACATCCGCTGGACGTTTGAACATCATGCCGCTGATCGACAAAGGGCGTTCCAAGGGTGTGACGTTTATTGCCGCCATTCAAGAGCTTGGGCAGTTGGCAAAGGTCTATTCACAGGAGGACGCCAAGATCCTGCCCACCATTGTTGGCACGCACGTGATTTGTCAGCTGCAGATGTCTGAAACACGCAAGCACGTGGCCGAGATGTTTGGAACCAACGTGACGGCATCGCTGGCGCACGATCCGCAGGCGAACGTGCATCAAGATGGCCGACAGGTGGTGTTTGAGCATCAACTGACCAACGAGTTGGGCCCGCGCAGTTTGAAGAAAGGCTTTGAAGTCCGAGCCATTGTTGCCGTGGCGGGCTACGACCCAATGCTGTTGGCCTTTCCTGGGTTCCCATTGGAGGTCAAACGTCCTGGGCAGGTTCCAGCCAAATGGATGACGGAAGCCGCTGCG
The DNA here is from genome assembly GCF_030236855.1 of Stenotrophomonas maltophilia group sp. Smal13. Lineage (NCBI taxonomy): Bacteria > Pseudomonadati > Pseudomonadota > Gammaproteobacteria > Lysobacterales > Lysobacteraceae > Stenotrophomonas > Stenotrophomonas maltophilia group sp. Smal13. The sequence continues at coordinate 47,304 of NZ_JASJSQ010000016.1, read as the reverse complement.
GTCAAGAAAGTCGATGCTCCTTTGGAACCCCGCGAGGAAGCGCCCAGTGGAGGGAGAACCCATTCCGTTATGACTCAAGAGGAAATATACGATTTGTTCCGTTAGTGTTGACTTTAATGATTCATCTGTTTGGATGAAGCAATACCATGTAAAGGGGGGGGGGTTATGGATGCACGTGAGAGATATGAGAATTTCAAAAAGAGCAAGCGCTCATCCAGTGTCAATTTGGATGAGTATGAGATATCATCTTCTGATTACGCAAATTTCCTTTTGGGGGGGGCTGACATTAGATGAGCGCTTGCAAAATCTTGATGTTGTAGAAGATGTGCTGGCGAGGGTGGGGTATCCTTTTATTGAGTATTGGGGTGGATCACAGTTTGATACGGCCAGTCGCGAGCTTGCTGAGTTGTACTTGCAATATGGGAACGTTGGTGGTGACACATTAACGATCAACTCATACGGTGGGTCCGGCGTGGACTTTAATGCAGAATTTAAAAACGCCGCGCTGTCGCACAATATACCGGTGATGCGATTGTTTTACAGCCGTGGGTGCAGCGTTGACGGCAGTGGCGACCTCAACGACTCACCGTTGCACACAGCGGCACGTTTGGGCGATCATGAATTGTCGGAATTATTGATCAACGATTTTGGTTGCAATCCATTTTTGAAGAACGCCGAAGGGCGCACGCCATATGATATCGCTATGGACAGGGAGTTGTGCCAAGCTGCTGCACTTGGTGATCTTGAAACGGTCAACACACTCATTGATGAAGGGTATCCATCTCAAGGCGCGATCAATGAATATCGCGGAGAGGGGTATTACTACGGAAGCGTTGAACATGGTGTTCCAGAGCGCCCGCTGTATCGTGAACGTATCTTGGAGGACGTTGAACCCGCGTGGAAAATTGCTTTGGACAATGGGCACGTCGATGTGTTTGCGGCGTTGATTGATCGTGTTGGCCCCAGCGACTACTTTTTAACCGACTCGCACGAACATAAGTCGGCGCTGTGGTGTGCCATTGACACTCAATACAACAGTGTCGCCATTGAGCTTTTGGAGCAGGGCGCAAATATGCATTCGCTTTCTCAGGAATTCCATTTGGCCGCATCCCTGGCAGACACCACTTTGAGCGAGAAAATGCTTAATTTGGGGGCGGATGTTCATCGAAGATTGAATGTCCTCATTGACGATCCTAAAAATCAGTATTTCATGACCCCTGTGGCTGAGGGGCTTACTCCACTCCATTGCGCAGGATCCGCCGAACAAGTCCGATTGCTGATCCAGCATGGGGCGGATGTCAATTCCGATGCCATGGGTGCCCAAATGATGCGCAGGGAAAACGAAGAGTTAATGCATTTCCACCCCAAAGGCATTACTCCATTGCATACAGCAAATTCGCCGGAAATTGCGTTAGAACTGCTCAATGCGGGCGCGGACAGCAACAGGGCGCTCATTGATATTCATCAAGGTGCAACACCTGCAATTCATCACAGAGCAGATGGTCGTGGCGATATCGCGGACGCTATTGACAGTTTTGTTCAAAAACAAACACTCTTGGCTCAACTCACCAACACCGCAGAACTCACAGACGAACAACCACGGATGCGCAGGCGCATGTAACGAACGCCCGTCAATTGACGGGCGTTGAGCTTGACATTGGGTCATTCTTTGTTTGAGTGAATGGATACATCACTTTCAGGGGATCCCAATGTCATATTTCAATCAGAGGTACAAAAGCGCCATCATTGACAACAACGTCAATGAACTGAAATTGTGCGTTGCCCAGTACGGTGCAAACGCCCACGATGAAAGCGGGATCACCCCCTTGCATTACGCCGTCCTGGGAGAGCGAACCGAAGCCACAGCCATTTTATTGGACAACGGGGCCAATGTTGACGCGGAAGATATACATGGTGTACGGGCGTTTGATTTGCGCAAGCCCATGGTTAACAACCGTGAGCAGCACCGCTTAACCGCACACCAAGCTGCAGCGCTGGGGGATATCGAACAAATCCGCGCCTACATTGCCTTGGGTGGCGATGTGAACACCACCGACCACAGCAAGCTTTCGATCTTGCAGCACGCCTGTATGCAGGGGCACGCGGATATCGTTGACGAGCTTGTGTGCGCCGGAGCCGACTGCCGCAACGTCCACCCTTCAACCACCCCTCCTTTGCATCTGGCCGCGCTCAGCGGATCACCGGAGACACTGAAAAAGATAATGGACACGGGGGCCGACCCCTGCCAGTTGGATCCACTCAAGCGAACCGCAATGCATCTGGCCGCACGCAGCGGCAGCGTTGCGTGCCTGGAATTGCTGGCGTCGCACAGCGTCAACGACTTGGACATGCTCAAGCAAACACCGTTGGATACAGCCCGCCAATTTGGCCGTGAGCAAGCGTCCCAATGGTTGGAAGATCACGGTGCGCAATCCGCGCCCTCAACCACCCACACCATCAACGAAAACGACGCCCTGGCGTATAAGCAACGCTTGCTGGGATCCGCGCGCATCCAATACGAGGTGGGACGGGGTGATAAACCCCCACGCATGTGCTTGTGAACGCTCGTGTTGTCTTGACAAATACCATTTGTTTGTTTGGATGTTTGTATCAAATTGATGGGGGCAGCGCATGATCCAAAAGAAACCACTGAAACATAAATCGCAACGGCCCAAGGGCGATGATGTCATTGACTATTTACTGTCGGTTCCCGACATTGAATTGAAGGCTCCATCCCACATTCAAGAGTCGGGGCAGGTCACGGACTATTATTTGGACGGCACACCGAATGTCGGTGAACTCTATTCAACCTCACAATGGGGTGGGAACCTTGCCGCAGAACTGGGGTTGATTGGCAAGCCCGTCAACAAAGACGACATGATGGCGTTGTTCGACGGCTTCTCACCAGCAGGAACAGCGCTGTGCCAAAACGCGGGCGCGCGACCAACAGCGGAAGTGAAAATTGATCCCAAGACAAATAAGCCACGTCTCAACGATGATGGAACGGTTATGACCGTGGACGTTGGTGGGCGGCGCGCAGGCTACGACTTAACCCATTCGCCCCCCAAATCCGTCTCACTGTTGATGACTTTGGGCGACGACGACACCAAACGCATTGTCATGGACGCGCAAAAGTTGGCGGTGGAAACATCGATGAAATTTATGTTTGAAAAATTCACTCAATGCCGTCGCGGCAAGGGTGGTAAAGATGTCATCGATGTCGATGGATTGGCGTACTCCATGCACATGCAATTTGGTAGCCGCGAATTGGAGCCGCACTTGCACACGCACGTTTTGGTCTACAACGTGTGCAAAGGCAAGGACGGGGAATACAGCACCTTTGACGCGTCGGAAATCTTCCGTTTCTGCCACGCCGCCGACATGGTTTATCAAAACACCTTGGCAACGCAGTTGTCCAAAGCGGGCTTCAAAATTCACCAAGAAGAGACATTGGATGCGCGCGGTGAAAGAACTGGGGAGCGCAATTGGGAAATCGCGGGGTTGCACGACCGGGATTTGATTGACGAATTCTCCACCCGGCATATGGACATCATGAACGAGCGCGCCAAGGGCACGTCCGATGCCGAGGCGTGGGCGAAGACCCGCAAGCACAAAGATGAGCCATCGTATCCGGAGTTGATGGACCACTTTTCCAAATTGATCAACAACGTGAGCCAGCGCCGCCACATTCCATCCATTGAGGAATTGAAGAGTCAATCCGATGTGCGGTGTGAACCGCGCAGCCGTGAGGAATTGTTGGAGTTGCTGCACGAACACGACGCTGCTTTTAGCTACCCCACATTGTTGAAGCAACTTGGAATGGAGAACTTAGGCTTTGTCACCGCAGCCGAGCTGTTTGACCTGGCTGAAAAGGCCATCACCAATATGGACGATCTGATGGAAATCAACCCCGAAGAACTGCACGAAGACGACAAGGGGAAAACACTGGCGCGCAAGCACACCGAAGCACGCTACGCCGCCCGTTGGATGGTGGACTGCGAAATCGATCTGGTCACCATGTCCAATGCACGCCAGAAAGAAGAGTGGTGGAAGATTGACCAAAAGGTTGCCAACACCATCATCGCTGAAATGGAGAAATTGAAGGGCTTTAAACTGTCACAGGAGCAGCGTGTTGCGGTTGATCACATTGTGTGCCAGACCGCAGGTGTTTGCATCGCTTCTGGTTTTGCGGGAACCGGTAAGACAACGGTTTCCGATTTTTACTCTGCGGTGTTCCGTGCGCAGGGCAAGCAGATGTTGGGCTGCGCCATCTCCAATCAAGCCGCAAAAAAGCTGGAGGAAGAAAGCCGCATGGAATGCCGTTCGGTCACCAAAATGCTGGTGGATCTCTCACGCAACCGTCTAACGCTCACCGAAAACGATGTGGTGGTGTTGGATGAATCTGGAATGATCGATGTCCCGCAAATTCGGGCGCTGTCGGCGCACTGCAAGAAGGCGGGCGCGAAATTGATCTTGCAAGGCGACGAAGAACAGTTGAAGCCGGTGGGCGCGGGGCAGGGCATGGCGTTGATGAGTGACGTGTTGGGCGAAAGCACCATCACCGAAATCCGCCGCCAAAAGGATGTCGTTATGCGCGATATCATCAAGATGTTTTACCAATACGATGAAAACGGACTGCCCAAGAAGTCCCGTTCGCCAAAATCGCGCAACGAGGTGTTGGAACAATCCAAAGAAATTTGGAACGCACTGATTGCGGCGGGATGTATCGATGAATACAACACCCAAAAGCAAGCGCTCAAGGCGTTGGTGAGCGACTATTTTGCGTCCAATGCGACGGTGGATGAGCGTTTGGTGTTGGCCCACTCCAACGCCGATCTTAAAACACTCAATCAAGCCATCCGCAAAGGCTTCCAGGACAAGGGTGAGGTTTCGACCGACGAGGTTGTCATTCGCGCGATGGGCAAAAGGTATTTTGAAAACATCGCCATTTCAGTTGGGGATCGCATTCGCTTTACAACGGCGGACAGTGTGATGAAAGTGGTCAACGGAACCGAGGCAAAAATCACAGCGGTGGTTCCCAACCACAAACGCGGCGGATACAACGTATCGGTGGACATTGAAGAAAAGGGTGGCGTGCGAAAACTCACCTTTAACACTGAGGAATGGAACGCCATCCAGCACAACTACGCGCGCACCGTTCATGGCGCACAGGGTCAAGGAAAAACAGATGTCTTCTTGCTGGGCAACGCGGGTATGACCGACAGCAGCAGCCTGATGGTTGCCATCTCACGCGTCACCAAAGGCAAGTTCACGCTGTACGCCACGGCAGACAACGTGGAAACAATCCGTCAACGCGCCGCTTTGGATCACCGCAAAGAGAACACATTGCACGCAGGCATCCGTGGAACGGAAGGCCAGGACATCACCAAATTGTTCGACAGCCTCAAAGTCAAACCCAACATTTCTCCCATAAAGATCGACATGAAATCGGCCCACACACGCACAAAGAAAGCTCGCGTGTCCATCGAAGACAAAGAGATGTTCAACTGGGTTCAAAAGCATGTGGACGCCATCAAGACCACCCACGATGCCGTAACCAAACAACGCGCGAACACCAACACCCAAAGGATCTAGTGTGTATAAAGAAAGCGACCCATTGGGTGGCTTTTCCTTTACAGTGCCAGTGCGATGATTGCAGCGGCTGCGGACAGACCAAAAATCCATTTCATCCATCCCCATGCGTTGCGTTTGGGTGACGGCCATGTGCATTGGCGTGCAATCGCCTGCCGTCTGGAATTCATACGCAAAACGGTGTTCACGCGTATATTGGGCGGCTTGCCGTAGATGCGCCAACCGGCGTGTTGAGCCGTGTACCGCCACGCGTACTCATGATCTTCGGCTTGCTCTTTTGTTCCTTCCATGGTTGCCAAATGAACGAAGGTGAAGGGTTGATTTCCCCATCCACCAGTGGGGTTGCGGTGTTGGCTCTCACGCCGCTTCAAGTCTGTGGTCTGCCCCACATAGCAACATCCGTTCTCAAACAGCAGTGTGTACAGATGTCGGGGGCGGGTGTGGTATTTTTCAGAGCGGCCCAATCCTGCCGCTTTACCGCCACTCAAACTCCCCCTTTACGAGTTAAGTGGATGCCGTTGTTGGTCAACAGCGATACATCCATGCTCCATTTTTGATTGTTGGCGGACCGTTGCGTCCACAGCCCGAATGCATCACGGATGTGTTCATCCAAGAAATCATCGTTACATTTATTTGCGCTTTTGAAGTGGATTCGCACAAGCTCTTCTTCACCGATGAGTTTTGAGTAGCCGTAATTCGTCGCCTTCACACAATTTTGGCACGCACTCACCAAGCGCTTGAGCGTTTGCGTTTTGCTGTCGTCGCAATACTCCCAGCGAGCCAGGACATCCAAATACTCATTGCGTTTGGCGTCTTCCACAGCACCACACAATTCGCATGTGTGGTTGCAGCGCTGACGCAGACCCATGGACAGACGTTTCCAGTCGGACGGATCCACCGCTTGCTTCACGGATCGCATCCAGCAACTCATTGGCACCATTGTGATGTGCAAATGGTTCCCGCCAAACGTGCGGTCCTCGCCGACCAGTTCTACAATTGGGTTGGGGTCGTTGATGGCATCGAAATGCTGTTGCATTTGTTCGATGGAGTCTTGTGTATCGGCGTACCATTGCTTGGTCTCGCCGTCAAAGCGTGCGCCCAAATCACGCGCCGTGTCTTTATTGGCATAAGGGACGTGGAAATACTGAGCGGCCATTAGTCCTCCTGTGCGGCGTTTGCCGCTTTAATGTCAGAGATTTTTTGTTGAGGACCAGACCAGATCCACGAGAAGAGATGGGCAGGTGAGTCATAACGAATAGGCTCACCGATAAAATTCTGTCGGTGGGTTTGCCCCAGGCGGACGCGGCCTGTGTACGACGTTCCATTGTGCGAGACGGTGTAATGACCATCCGAACGCACATTGGAAAAGTGGTAGCGCCCCTTACTGTTGGTGCGACGTTCAATCACCCGGTTGGTTTCGTGGTGGTGGATCCGGACCACTTCACCCGCCATGGGTTTGCCATTGGCGTCCACCACAATTCCGTTGATATCCGACGCCAAAACATATGCCGCATGAGCGGGTTGGGCTGTTAAAGCAATCCATGCGATTGCTGCAATCAATAATGCTTTCATCGTAAAGTTCTCCTGTAAAAAAGAGGGGCACCTTTCGGCGCCCCTATGAATGTTTGCCGAGTTGTATGCGGGCTTCCCCGCACGCGTAAAAATCAATCCAATACGTACGAGAAGCCAACACCACCACCGGGTTTTGCGCCGCCCGAACCAAACGTCAAGCCAGTCGTGACACGAATACGTGGGCTGACCTGGGCGCTTCCACCGAACGCCACAGCGGTTTCAGGTCCGTACGCGCCAAAAGCGGCATGCACGGCAACTTTTCCGACCGGCAAATACTGGCTTGCCATTGACAGTTGCCCCATGGCCATCGCTTGCGCGCCCAAGCCATTGATGCGCTTGTCTTGATTGGAGATGCGGCGGTTGGTGTCTTCCCAGCGGTCGTTCCAGCGGCTTTCCATGTCCCACAACTGGCCCCCGTTGACAGCATCGATGGAGCCTTGCGCAATTTGACCGTTGGCAACACCGCTCACGCGGACCGGTTGGGACGACGCACTGTTCAACGTCACTTGGGATTTGCTTTCGTCGTCGTACTTCACCGCCAGGGGATCGGTGGCTCCGTCAATGCCATCCTTGCCCGCCAAACCTGTTTCGCCACGGTCGCCTTTGGCACCATCGCGTCCGTTCAACGACTCAAGCCATTCCTGTTGGGTGCCGGTAAAGCCCTCACCAACAGCCACCTCGTATGCGCTGCGGCCATCCGTTCCATTTTGTCCGGGCGCACCTGTTTCACCGTCCACACCATCGCGCCCAGGAGTGCCGGGAGGACCAACCGGACCGGGTGTCGGAGTTCCACCACCTGGGTTGTTCTCAACGGTGGTGAGGCGTCCGTCGAGCGACACGAGAGCGTCGTGTACGTTCGTATAGCTCGAGCCCCCTAGGTTGACCCTCCATCCGTTGTAGACGCCGTTGGTGAAGCCTGCTGTTCCGCCTAATGATTGGGTCACGGAAGACAACTGCCCGAGGTTCACAGCGTCGTCCATAGCTTGCCCAGCGGCTACGCCAGTCAAACGTGACAGCAAGTTGGTCCCTGTCTGCCCGAACGAGACAGTGCGGTCTTCATTGCACGATGAGGCATATCCAATAGATACGCACGCCGCTTCAACAACGGTGTAGTTGCCCAGGGCAATGCCGCCTGCACTTCCAGCATTGCTTGCGTAAGTCACGCGGTTTCCAAACCCAATGCTTGTACCACCGTCCGCAACGGCATTGCCGCTTCCGAGGTTCCGCACATTGGATCCGAGTTCGTTGTTGTCGCCTAGCGAACTGGTGAATTCACCGTTTGCGCGATTGAAGCTGCCATAAATGTTGAGGTTTCGTCCATTCAACTCATTGCTGCCGCCGTTCAAATAGATCTGGCCGGTGCTAGGTGATATTGCTGGATCATTTGCATAGACCCAATCCGAACGAACGATGTTGTCATATCCGGTGACGGTGACGAAACCTGTGTCGCTTTGGTTGTTCCTTCCGTTGAATACAACATCGCTGACGTTATGGGTCAATGGGTTGGTGATGTTCAATCTGTTTCCTACTCCGTTGAAGTACAGATTGGTTAGATTGCGCTCCCAGGCAGGGTCAGCATGGGTTGCAGAGTTGCCTGTGCCATTCCAATACTGTTGACGGCTTGCGTCACCATAGTTTTGCATGGGCGTTGATTGAGCTGCAGCATGTCCGCTTAAAGCCATGCCAATGGATAGGGCTAAATGCATTGCTGAATATTTGTTGCGGTTCATTTGACCTCCTTTTAGTTGGTGAATAAGTTCACCAATTCAGGAAATCAGACATTGCATTTTTGTCAATAGCTTAATTGCAATTACAATTACTTCCAAAAAAAAGCCCCCTTATGGGGGGCTTGCCGAAGAGGTGTAAGGAGGTTTGACGCTCACGGCACAATTAAAGTATCAGTCGATATGCGCAAGTCAAGCTAATTGACAATATTCAAATACCTCATAACTTGAATTCAATCAATGTTAATGGGGTTGTATATGAATAAGTTTGTTTTGCTTGCTTTCGGATTGTCTTTAGTTGTGTCATCGGCCAGTGCTTCTTGCGACGGGGCATTGGTCAGTAATGATGGTGAGTCGCTTCATAAATTTGTTGAGCGGGTTTCCTTGGCTGAGCGGACATCGAGCTGCGGTTATATTTCTAAAGCGGCAAGCTCTTATCGCATTCGATTGGTTGACTGTGCACTGAAATATTCTGATGCGGAACTCGTTGTTTACACGGCTGGGGGCTGGACGCGCCTAGTATTTGAGTCAGTGAGTGCTTCAATAAATATCGGTGGCAGTCATCTTGAGGGCCGCGTTCTTGGGGAATTGACCGCAAGCTCTGCAATGTCTATGGATCAGTTTGCAGCTTCGATTTCCGATCCAATTTCGCAGTACACAAAGAACACCCAGCACGAGGTGTGCGCTCAGATTTGCAAGTCCCCCTTGGGGGATTGGGGTGCAATCGTCACAACGGTCGGTTCGCACGTGATGTGCCCAATCACCAGTGTTTGCCCTGATGGCATGACCGCGACAGGTCAGGGGATCCATTCGCACCCTACAGGTTCGACCTACAAAATCAATGCCGCTGATAAGGCTTTGCTTCTATCTGGTCCCTTCTATCGCCTGGGCGCGAAAGAAGCACGCGGACATACGGATGTTTTTTCCGAGGAAGACTTCAAAGCAGGCCCTGGCTACATGGTCACCGACAAGGGCCGCTTGATGCATCAAGACGGCCCCAAAAAGGTTAGGGTTATAAGCATTGATAGGTGATCCAATTCGATTGACCGGCTGAGCCCTGTTGCGCACCAATTGCGGGTGCATCGTTGTACCCCTGCATATAAACCGCGTCCCATTCCGCTGGACGACCACTGGCCCATCCGACGTAGGGTGACGATCCAGCACCGGCCACAATTTGCCACCCGCTTGCTGTGCAAATCGCTGCGCGGAATGTTCCCCCACATGGCCCCATCCCACTGCAACTTGTGTAGTTGGACCAAGAGCGCTGACCAATGTTCGACGCGTTGCAGTCTTTCAGCCCGTTCAACGCAGAGGAATTCTGCCACGCAATTCGATACGAACGGTTATCGACCGTGCAACTTGCAGCACACGAGTTCACGTGATTTCGTTGTGCTCCTGTGTCGTACCATCCACCCCATGCCCCAACGCTGGGTGATGGCGCAGTTGTCTGACCGATTGGGCAATTGAAGCTTATTGTCCGTTGGCGATACTGTTGTTTCTCATACGAGTTCTGCCCCGTGTAGCCGTTGGGGCATCCCATATCAACCCGTTGCCATTGCTCATCGGTTTCGCTGTAAGGCGATGGGCATGTTGCGCAATTGCTGTTGTGATTTCTGGTGCCTGACTCGACCCATGCTCCATACGTCTCTTTTCGACCTGGTGATGTCTGGCCGGATGTGGCGTTGCATGCATAAGCGACTGTCATTGTTTGATTGAACACCGCTTCCCAACTTTGATTACCAAACGTTCCAGCTGGGCATACACCGGAGCGCGGTTCTGTGCGGGTCAGTGTCGCGGACGTGTCAGCGGGGCATGCATTGCATTGACCGACAACGGTTGACGCATTCAATTCCCACACGCCAGTCCACACAGGAGCGGATGTTGCGTTTGTGCACCGGGAAAATTGCTGTTCAACCCCATTGCGCTCTCCATAGCTGTGAATAGGGCAGGGCACAGCAGTGGCGCGTTGCATGCGTCCAGGCGCACAGCACGTGCCCGTGGTTGTGCACGACGCGCTGCATGTGTTGGTCATTGTCTGCCAATCCCCCCATTCTTTTGTTCCATCCGCTTTGCAGCTACGGTAGCGCTCGCGAATGATGTTTCCGCCTTGACCGGCAGGACAGGTGGTCGTTTCCGTGCCTTTATCCGTCACGGGATCAAATTCGCACGCTGTTTGGGGTGGGGCAGGATCGATGCAATTCCGAGTTACGGGCGTCCACGCTCCCCATTGTTGGGTTGGACACGCACGGGTTCGCCCTTCAACGACAAATCCAATTTGATCGCTTGGACAGTTTGACACCCGTTGCTCAGTGATTGGTGTGCAGATGGATTGTGGGACTTGCGGATCAATGACAGGTATAGGTGCCCCATTGGCCGCGCACGTGTTGCTGGTGGTCACCCACGATGTCCATTGTCGGGTTGGGCACGATGTTGCAGGGCACGTGCCGTTGCGCCGTTGGGTAATAGAGCCAGCAGCGTTGTCCGGACACGCTAGTGTTTGTGTTTCAATCGTGGGCGAACACTCACAAGCAAGCATGTCTGTTGCTTGGGTCGAAACATTTTTATTCGCGTAACGGAACAAAACTTCATTGCGCTCGCGTGTTGCACAATGCGTTGCCAACAATCCCTCATTTAAAGGTGTGTACGGCTTTTGCACCTGCACATTGTTCACGGCAATGAAATCCGCTGATTTGGATAGGGCTGTTGCAAGTTTGATGCATGATCCCGTTGGTACCGATAAATACAGAAGGTCTATTGAGTCATTTGCTCCGAACGAAGAGCCGGGTTGAACTGTTGCCATTCCTGCAATTGATGCGGGTGTGCTCAATGCGTTGTTGTGGACAATGAACCTTGAGTTGAATGTACTTTTGAGTGTGTCTGTTGTTAAACCGTTGTACGATGGTTGAAGTACGTATAGGTCTGTCAGCGCTTGAACAATCTCACCAGCTCTTTGTTGCTCCGAGCGAATTGCCGCCATTGATGCGGAAGGCTTAAAGACCTTGTATGTCAATGCGCCCAGGCCAACAAATAGAGCGAGGCACAGCGTGAGTTCAACTAAATTAAATCCATTTCTTGCCATCTTTCGCCCCTGAATATTAAATGTTCATTTCACATTACGGGGGTTTTGTTTTTTGGCAAGCTTTTGTGTTAATATATATAATTATTTTAATGTTGTTACATTCTTGAGTTGTCCGTTGGGTGGTGCAAATTATTTGCAATGAAAAAAGCCCCATTCCTGGGGCTTGGGTTATCGTCCTTTGTTGGACTCTGTGAGCGTCTTTCGTTGAATGGCCGACATGAAAACGGCTGTGATATCTTCAACCGAATGCAAAGCTAGTTTTTCAATCAACCCCTGTAGCTCCTTGTTGTCACCTTTTTGGGCTTCTAATGCGTCAATGCGCCGCCCAATGTCTTCGGGCTTTGGGTTGAAGTACCGCATGAAGGTGCCCATATCGCGGTGGCCGGACACCATGGCTGCTTCTGCCGCTGAAAGCAAAGTGCCCAATTCCGTAACACGGGTGTGGCGCAGGTCGTGCAGGCGAGCGGTGCGGATTTCCTCACGCCCCGTTTCGTCGGCCACCGCTTCGCGTGCCCTAGACCAAGCCTGGGTGATGGTGTCGGGACGCAGGCGCTTACCTCTGCTGGTGCGAAACACGGGGCCTACTAGGTCCTTGCCTGTGCGATTGGCCCGAAGAGCTTCCAAAATGGCCATCGTGTCGCCATTGAGAGGAATGGAACGCTGACGGCTCTCCCCAGCGTTCGATTTGGTGTCGCGCAGCAACGCCAGTTTTTTCCGCTGGTCGATATCAGACCAATCCAACTTGCACACTTCCGCCCGGCGTGCAGCAGAGAAGCGGGCGAAGCGAATTGCTGCGTAGGTGGTGGGGTCGGTGCGGCTTCGCTCCATCCATTGGCACAGCAACTCCCATTCCTCGGCATCAATAGTTCGCTCGCGCTTATCATTGATTTTGATGTCCTTGAGTGTTGCCAATGGGTTGTCCAAAGACAGCTTCCACACTTTTGTGGCGTGGTTGATGATTGTGCGCAGCGACGACAAAAGACGCTTAACACTTCCGGGTGGGGCTTGCTTACCGTCTTGCCCCTTCAACCGCCAGTTCAATGCCTCGGTGCTGTTGGGGGAGTGAAACAGGTCGTAGGAAAGCTGGTCCATTCGCCGGTCCACGATGTCGGGAAATCCCTCGCGGTTGGGACCGGTGGTGGCTGTGCCAAGCATCACGGCGATGGCTGACAATTCCTTAGTCACGCTCTTGCGCACGTGGGCCTTCAACGGCACATGTTCAGAGGCCATCTTCTTGTTTTCGCGGTCCTCCTGGGTAGTGATGAGCCCTTGTTCCACCTCTTGGCGGTAGCGTTCCAAAATTCCTCGAAGGGTGTAGTGGTGGGCGGCGCTGGACCACTCCAACGACTCGCTTTTGATTTTTTGACGTTGTTGCTTGGCGTACACCTCGGCATCAGTGCGCGCACGTTCGATGTGGGTGTCTGCCCCCTTGGGCGCGTCAAGGTCCACCGGGTAGCGGACCGTAGGAAGGTGTCGCTTCTCGCCGTTGACCATCCAGCGGATTCGAACCTCCCAACGAGGGGAGCCGTCGTCGCGGTAGGTGACACCCGGAACGCGGCTTGCGGGCTTCTTCATCTTGGTCATCTTCGCCATTGCCTGTATCCTTAACGCCGTTCTTTGACCCCGTAGCTCAGCTGGATAGAGCGGTCGCCTCCTAAGCGGCAGGTCGCGCGTTCGAATCGCGCCGGGGTCACCATCGTTGTAATTGATTTTGCCCCAATCGGTTGCCCCAGATCTTCCAAAAGCCGCCGATAGCCTTGTGCCGCAGGGCTTGCAGATTGTCTATCTTACCCCTCCTAAGGGGAAGGTCGCCCGTTCGAATCGGGCCGGGGTCACCAGTTATCAATGGCTTAGGTTTAAGGCAGCATTGGCCGGGTGCCACATCTAGCCGTGGATTGGGGCTGAAATGGCACACCTGGCACAGGTGGGTTTGCACTGAGGGGAGGCCCTCAATGATCAATGAGGGCCGTCCGGGGCATCTGTCTGGTGCAGATCAGGCGAACAGGCCTAGCAGCGTGACCACGCAGGGCAGTTGCGGGTTCGCTTGCCTCAGTCTGTTTATGTCGTAAGTGCCACGGGCGATTGCCTCGTGCGCTTCGTACCCAAACTGCTGTAGGAAACGCCTTTTGAGCTCTGCTGATGAGCCCTCCATCGCATAGCCAGCGGAGGCCAGCAGGACAGATTCAAGGCAGGGGTCATGAGTGACCGTAACAACACCTGCCCGCCTAGCTCTCGCCGCGACTGCTCCGTCCCAGCACGCGTCTGTGTCAAAAACCGCCGCCTTCACGTTGTAGCTACCCTGGCGCGCATGCCGGATCGTCTCGTTGATAACGTTCAGCGCACCTTTTCCCTTGGCGTTGCGCACGGTTACCGAAGGTCCTTGTTTTCCAGCGGTTAGTGCGGCCTTGAGCTTTCCGAGCAATAACTCCTCAGCGTCCCCCTCGCCAACTATCAAAAGCGTACGCCGTAATTCCTTTACAAACCTAGGCATGGGGTATTACCTGTGGCAGTCCGCCGAGAGCGCCGGATTCATACTTCGCTCGCAAATTATCATCGCTTCGAAGACCTTTGATTTGATCGCCCCGATAGACATGGCTCACGCAGTCCTCCTTTTCAACGAAGAAGACCTGTGACTTGCTCAGGAAGTCCATCACCTTGGTCGTGTGGCTTGTGAAGATTAGCTGGCTGTAATGGGGGTTGGTCCTTTCGGAATCAAATAGCGCCAAGAGCGATTCCAGTAGGTGGGGGTGTAGGTCGCTCTCCATCTCATCGATAATGGCTATTCCACCGGCTGCAAGTACTGGGTTCAGAATTGCGAGCAGAACGAATGCAGACTGCGTGCCGTTCGATTCTTGGGAAATGGGTAGGCTGAAGGTCGATCCATCACTCCGCTTGTGCTTGAACGTTGTTCTAAGAGGGGACTTCTTTTTGCCATCGGAATCGCTCTGAACCTCCTCAATGACAATGTCCTCAAGTCCTATATCCCAAGACTGAAGCAGCTTAACTGCTTCTCTTCTTAGGTCGTCGAACTCATGAAAATACGAGCTGGCATACGCTAGATTCTGGCTGTAGTGAGGTCGGCCAAATATCTGGACGTTGCTGAGTGCAATTATGGCTCCAATGAACTCAACTGTATCGCTATTATATTGAAGCGCCGTTGATATGAGCGAAGCATTCTGTCTAACCTTGCGAGACTCAGATGGAGCTAAATCAAGGCCTTGCTGTGTTATTTCGTACGTACCGGTCGAGCCATTCCAAGATCTTTTGAATATGTAATTGAACTTGAGTTGCTTCTTATAGAGGGCCTCCCATAAGACGCGCTCTTCCGTAGCTAGAAGCTCGTACTTCCAAATGCTGCCATCGTAATCATCAAAAATTAGCTCAATTTCGATCGGATGCTCTGGATTTAGTATGCGAGCTGGAATCGGAATTCCGCCGTCGTAGTCATAAGAAAAAGAATCTCTCATGAACCAGAAGGCGAATGTAAAAGCTTTGAGTAGCGCGGTCTTGCCAGATGCGTTGGCACCGAAAACAGAGCTGACTGTGGAGACGCGAGTGTCGTCGCGCGACATGCGCTCGAAGCCGCGATAGGCTGCGTTCTTTGGGAGCTCAAACGAGAATTCAGTCTCGTCCTGAAAGCTCTGGAAATTCTTAAATTTAATGCTTCTGATCATGGCTATCCAAGATGTCGCGTTGCGTCATGCTGCCGCCGCGGGGGTGCTACGCGGCGAATTGTACAAATTTTTGTGGAAAAAAGCGTGAGGCCGACCTCAGAAGCGGAGCGCCGACACCGCTCTCTCGTCTCCTTCGGGTGTGAGATGCGCGTAGTACTTCTCGGTTGTGGTGTAGTCGGAGTGGCCGGCTAAGACCTGCACCCGCCGCAGTGGAACGCCAGCCATTACCATATGGGCGCAGAATGTGTGACGGAGTCGGTGTAGATGCCCTCCGATCTCAGCGAGCTCCGAGTCCTTCTTGAACCAGTCCGATAGGGTGTCCTTATGCACTGTTACGACAGGGTCGGGCAGCTGGCGCAAAGCCCACCTTGCATAGCGGTTGAGCGGAACTTCCCGCCACTTTCCTGACTTTGTCCGGCCTTCACCGTTCTTGTCCGGGTCGCTTTCCACGAGTAGGCGGCCGGCCACGACCGAGCTTTTCTCCAGGCCGACGATCTCGCCTCGCCGCAGTCCGGTGTGGGCCATAAAGAGCCACAGCGGCGCCCGCCTAGGGTTCGCCCGATACAGCCGGCGCATCGCCGCCCAGTCATAGAACTTGACTGCGACGCTCCGCACGCCGCGAGGCGCCTTCACTGAGGCGAGCGGGTTCACGTCCAGCTCTTTCCATTCGACGCCGCGGTTGAACGCCGCCTTCAGCCGTCGAATCTCCTTCCCAACAGTTTCCTTTGCCGCCTTGTCGTCCAGCAGCCTGGAGCGCTTGTATTGCTCCACCTCAACCGCGCGGATGCTGTCGATCGGCCGGTGGCCGAAGCGCTCGATGAAGCGCTTCACCTCGCTCCTGGCCTTTGAAATCGTGGTCGGGTGCTCGGCCTCGTACCAGTCCAGATACCACTCCAAGTAGTCGCGGACCTTTGGCAGGCGCGCCAAGATCCGCACCCCGTGGGTCAGTTCTGCTTCTTTCGCGGCACGTATTCTCTCCGCCTCACGGGCGTCAGGTTGCCCAATGGACCGGCGAAAGCGCTCGCCGCCTTCCGCCCAGTCGAGGTAGGCCTTGCTGCCGCGCCAGTAGAGTCGAACCTTTGCCATTCCTCTGCACCTTCGATCGCGGCATAGAGCGCCGCCTTTTCGTACAACTGCTTTCCCATGAAGCGGCGGGGCGTGAGCCCGTAGCCCATGGCGTTCTTCCTGAATTGGCTGTTGGAGACGCCGCAGTAGTGGGCGGCTTCGTCAACGGTCAGCCAATCCTTCCCTGATAGGTCGAGCCTTTCAGCGGCGCCCATTGGCGCCTCCCGCAGCCTTCCTCTTGGCCGGCGCCTGCTCGGTGAGGCTGAGGTTGAACTGGACGACGTTGCCAGCGACGGCTGGCAGAGCTGGCGGCCGCGCGCTGCGCGCCGGACGGTTGAGCCTGCGCCAGGCAGCAATGGCCACATCGGGGTCGGCATGCTTGCTGGGCGACCTGCAGGCGCACTCGACCAGGTGGCCACCGCCGGCGGAGGCACGGGGTCGGCCCTGCCGCCTCGTGCTTCCGCAGCGACTGGCGCGACCAGCCGCTTTCCAGCAGGTCGAGGACGACACGCTCTGCGAGATCCATTCCGATCTCCCGGTGCATCACGCGCTCGCGCTGTGCCTCAGCCATGAGCGCACCTCCGCTAGCACCAAGGCAGCCCTGCGCGCGCGGCGCGGCATTCGCGGCTGATCGCCCACAGGGTGGCGATGCCTGCCAGGAACCCGGCCAGGACGAACACGTGGGCCATTGCAGCGGTGAGCGGCTGGTCAGTCATAGCTCACCTCCACACGTTCCGGTCTCATGCCAGAATGCAGAGACTTCAATTGCGGAGGTAACACATGGATGTGCTTGTGATTGATTCTTTCGAAGCAACGCTGCGTTCGAGCATCACCTGCATGCCGGGTCCCGGATGTACGATTGAATGGGACACCGTTGCGGCAATTGCAAGTTTTTTTGTCGGCTTCTTGGCCTGGATTACTGCGAGGCGGTCGAGCAAGATTGCCGAGCGCGCCGTAGGTATTGCGGCGCAGCAGCATCGAGAATTGGAGATTCAACGCGTCAAGGCTGGAGAGGTGTTGGGCCACATGCTGGTTGTTGAAATTGGTGCGCTCCCTGCGGTCCTTGCTGAAACGCGCAACTTGATCTGTCGATTGAAAGAGACAGGGAAGACGTCCGCCACGTGCGACGCTGTAACTCTCGACGGAAACTTGACTCGAAAGCTCAGGATTAGGTTTGCAACAGATGCAATGGCCAGCACTGCGCTCTCGGTAAGTCGCATCCATAATCTTCCGGATGAAGTTGCCCACAAGCTCGCTCGGCTTCTTGGGTCTTACCGGCTGCTGCAGCTGAGTGCGCTGCAACTGTTGGAGCATTGCGATGACGAAACCTATGACAACGTGCCATACGAGAGGGGATTGGAGGACTGGACAACCCTCGAAGGTGTGGTGCGATTCGTCTTCGATGCTGCGGTAGATTCTGCGATTGCGACCAGGCTTTTCGTCAAAGCACCGTCTGCAAGCTACGATTCGGATGGACGTGCAATCTTGTCGAAGGGTGAGGCTGCCCACTCGTCTAACAATTCTCACGAAATGCCCACCTCTGCACCGCTCGGTAGCACTTCCTGACGTGTCTGGAAAGAGCATTACGAAATCTGAAGAATTTTCTTGCGTGTACCTGTTGACGACAGGACTGTTCATGGCTGGGTTTGATTTTTGGTGGGTTGTCGACTGATGGAAGGTGACAAGCGTGGCCTCCCTGCACTACAAGGGGAGAGCGCAGGGCAGGGGATCAGGGGGTGTCGTCGGCCGGCATTACCGCGCGCTGCAGTTCGGCCTTGAGGGCCGGCCAGCTGGTGTGGAGGTCTTCCCGGCCGCGCCAGGCGAAGAACACGGCGCCGATGGAGCAGCCCAAAGCGAAGGAGTCGGCGTTGCTGCGCCGCGCCCACGAGAGCAGGGCGGGCAGCAGGCCGACGGCGACGGCGCAGAAGAAGGGCAAGGCCAGGTGGCGCATTAGCGTTCTCCGTGCTGCTTCAGGGCGTGCTCGATCGCGTCGCAGTCGTCACACACTTGGTGGTTCTCGTGATCGCACTCGCTGCGGTGCGCTGCGGGCGCGTGGCGAGGAGATCGGCGGGATGCCGACGGCCATGGCGGCGAAGAAGTCGTGGTCGGTCATGGGCGACCGCCGCTTGCCTTCGCGATCACGGCGCTGATCTCGTTTCAGCCTTTACGAGCGCATCCAGCAACTCAGGCGCGGCGGCGATCAGGCGCGCGGTTCGCTCGGTCTCGCCCGAACTGTCCTGGGAAAGCTGGCAGATGAAGCGGTTGTTGGGGCCGCGCACGATGTGCTAATAGGCATCGCTCTGTTCCTGGTATGCCCAGGGCCCTTGCGTCCGACCGGTCATGCAGCACCGCGTTGGGCGCTTGCGCCCTCGGTGTAGGCAATGAACGCCTGCAGCTTCTTCTGGCTCGCGGTCGGCAGTGAAATGGAGGTACGACCTGCAACAACACAGGGGTCGCCGTCGCCCTCGGTGAAGGTCGGCGCGGTAGGGGAACGGGTATGAATCCACGAGAGACGATGGCGCGGCTTGGGCCGAGCACGGTGAAGTTCGACATCGGCCGGGGAGGCGGGAAGCCCGACCTGACGAACCAAGATATCGCTGCTGCGCTGGGGATGGTGGCGGCGGGACTGGGCCGGGAGCTGCTGGAAGCGTGCTGGTGGCCGGATGGCGCCGCGCTGCGCCGGCACAAGCTGCGGGACGCGGTGATTGCGCTGGTGACACCAGAGCTGCAGCGGCAGCAGCGGCAGTTGGCTGAGGCCCGGACGGATGTCGGCCTGGCCGAGGTGTGCATCGGCTGGGGCGGCGCCGCAACGGCGGAGCAGCGGGCGAACCGTGACGCAGCCCAGCAGCGGCTCGGCCGGGTGAAAGCGCAGTGCTGGCCGATCAGCACCCTGGAGTCGCTGCCCACGCTTGCGGCGGCGGTGATCAGCGAGATCGCCAAGCGCCCGCACTGTGCAGCCTGCGAGGGCAGGGGCCAAGCGATGGTTAGGGAGCTGCTGGTGCCGTGCAAGGTCTGTGGCGGGTCGGGATTGGGCCAGGTCAGCGACCGCCGGCGTGCGGCGGCCGTCGGCCGAGATGAGTCCACCTACCGTTCGAAGTGGCGGGGCGTCTACGAGTGGCTGCTGCAGCGCATGACTGAGGCAGAGCAGGAGGCATGCTGGGCACTTTCCAGTGCCTTGAGCAGAGCCGCGTGAATTTAAATGGTTAGAATCTCGTGAAAGCGCGCCATGGCGGCACGCTAATCATGGAGGAAAGAATGAAGTTCACCGACGAGCAGCGTCTGATCGTGATCATGCTGGCAGATATCCAAAAATCGATGAAGCTCGGAGGAGAGTTTGATCCGGATTTCATCAAGAAGGTGGCTATCGACGGGCATGAGTTCGCGATTCCCTTTGAGCATAGCGGGGCATTCTCTTCCTCTGACCATGAACTGCCGGAGGAATTCAGGTTCGTCATCAACGTGCTCGACATGTGGTCGTTCATTGAGGATGGTCTGAAGAACCTCGATTCGGCTGGCCGTGCTGCACTGGAAGCTGCTGCTGGGAAGTTCGCGCTGACCGCCAAGTTCGATGGGTTCGATGGCAATGGCGAAACCGAGTTGATGGCGTACACGCGCCTACTGGTTGACGATCTGAATCGTTTTAGTGAGTTCAGGGGGCGTAACTTCAATTCCCATTCGATGCGCGCAGCGCGCTACGCGGCGATGCACTCGGTGTTTGAGCCCATCCGCGATTTGACTCTGGGTGAGCGGGAGTTGAATGCTGAAGAACTCGCTCAGATCCTCACGGCGAAATGGCTGCGGGAGTGACACTCCCGCACTTTTGGGGGTAGATTCACTACCATCGCGCACGACCCGACCCCGGCCGTCCAGCCGGGGTTTTTCATTTCAGGATCCGCCATGGCACAGATCGCCCTCCAACAAGCTGGCGGCGTGAACGTCGTGGCCTTCCTCGACATGCTGGCCTGGTCCGAAGGTACTGACAACGGCAAGCAGCCCACCAAGGACCGCGGCTATGACGTGATCGTCGGCGGGCAGTTGTTCAAGAGTTACGCCGCCCATCCGCGCGTGCTGGTGGATTTGCCGAAGCTGAAGATCCAGTCCACGGCAGCTGGCCGCTACCAGCTGCTACACCGCTACTACGACGCCTACAAGAAGACGCTCGGGCTGAAGGATTTCTCGCCGCTGAGCCAGGACCTGATCGCGCTGCAGCAGATCCGGGAGAACCGCGCGCTGCCGCTGATCCAGGCGGGCAAGATCCCGAAGGCGATCAAGGCGGTCAGCAACATCTGGGCGATCCGGGGCCACAGGCAGCTCAACCCGGGGGCGCGTGAGCTGCGCCGCGCCGGCATCGAAGCCGAACGATTCAGGCAAGCTGCGACAGTGCAGCCGATCGGCTGCCAGTTCGCGTCGCCAGGTGATCTACTCAAGGGCGTGGCATCCAGCCTGCTGCAGGCCGAGCTGATGGCGCCCTGCCTGCTCCTGGCTAACGAGATCAATGAGCAGATGGGCCGGCAGCTGGCCGGCGGCCGTCTGCCGATCGGATTCCTTCAAGAAGGTCCGGCGGCCGTGAAAGACCGAGCGTTGATCTGAAGATCACAATCGGCGGTTTGAACTGGCCGACTGATAGCGGTGGAGCTGTCCATGGAAGTCTCGTGCGGTCCATCGGCGTCTACAGTCAAATTCGGGACCACTAGAGAATTCCGTAAGTTCCTGATTTTTGGTCGTCATAGGGGTTGACGAACCCGGTTCACCCCAATATCTTGTGTCCACGGTCAGGCGATGGCCGAATGGCAGCGGGGCCATCCCCCGTTCTTTTTAGGAAACTTTTTCAACCTTGAGGTTGATTTGCTGTCCGTCATGTGATGGAATGCAATCGCTGGATTGTCCAGCGAAGTGGAAGGGTTCCCATGTACATGTTCGAGGCACGTATCGGTTCGCAGGGAGGGGCAAGCCATGTTGACTGAATTCGGCAAGGCACTCCGGAAGCTGCGGATAGATTTCAGCCTCACGCTTGGTGGGCTTGGGGAGCTGCTCGGGGTGAGTGCTGCGTACCTGTCCGCTGTAGAAACGGGCCGCAAGCCAGTCCCGTCGGCGCTTCTACCGAAGCTGCAGAATCATCTGCGTCTCGGCGAAGCGGTCATGCGGGATTTGGAAGTCGCGGCAGCTAAGCAGATGAACGAGGTGGTTGTGGGGCTAGGCAACCATCGGAGTGATAGAGCGAAGGAGCTTGCTGTGGCCTTCGCTCGGAGATTCGACACCATGGACGCGGAGGAGGTGGAAAAGATGTTGGCCCAACTGGAAAAGCTCAAATGAAAGGATGAACGCGCATGAGTGGCTATTGCTTCCAAGTGCCGCCGTTGAGTACGGACAAGATCACCGCCAAGGCTGATGTTTTCCGCAAAGCTCTCGGGGTAGAAACCGACAGGTTTCCCTTGATTGAAGTGGTCGAGTACGCGATCCCGTCTCTGTGGGAAGCCTTCTCGCTTCAGATCCGCGAGAAGTCAGAGATGGGTAGCGCACATGGACTGACGTTCCCGGAGACTGCCGAAATCTGGCTTCGGGAAGATGTGTACGAGGGCTTTCTTGCTGATCAACCTCGTGATCGATTTACCGTCGCACATGAGTTGGGTCATCTGCTGCTGCATAACGGTGTGAGTTTGGCTAGGAGCATGAAGAAGCCGAGCGAACTCAAGCCATATGAGAACTCGGAATGGCAGGCCAACACCTTTGCCGGTGCGCTTCTCATCCCAACGGCGACTGCGCAGCGCCTGGGAAATGAGTGGGAAGTTGCGGAAGCATGCGGTGTTAGCTTCGACGCGGCGCGAGTTCGGCTTGCAGCTCTCCGGCAGCGGGGGAAGCTGAAGTAAAAAAAACGCGAACCAATGGATGGTCCGCGCGTGTGTTCGGTGGGCTTGGAGCTGCCACCAATTTCTTGCTTGACTCGACTAACCGGGGATTCTAACTACATCCGGACCGTCTGGCAAGAATCAAATCTGGCTCCAGAAGGAGGTGTCAAATGCCCGATGGAAATTCATCCGGCTCCCAAGGGGTTCCGATGGGTCTACTGCCGCTATCGCCGAGTGCGTAACTCGGAACGCGTGCTGGACGCCCACGATTACGGCTATGAAGCCTGGCGCTTCCTGGTCCGTTGCTAAGGAACCTGAGTAGTTAGGACCCTGGGAGGGGAGGCGGTGTACCGCCTCCCCGATAGCTCTGTGCTGCCTGGGTCAGTTGAATTAAGCGTTTATCAACCTGTCGCAGCGCCTGCGACGGGCGGTCGTGTCCTTCCGGCCATGCTTCCCATGCACGGCTACCAAGGTTTCCGCACCGCTCCCGTTCCCTCTGGCTGGGTCCAGCTGGGTGACAGCTGGGTGACAGCTGGGTGCTGTGGTGGAGCGGTCGGCAGATCGCCCAAGTTTCCCCAGCCAAGGGCCGTGGGGTGCGTGTACACCTCGGTGCCCGGAAGATGTGGTAGACCAAGGACGAATGGGCGGCCAGCATCGCCCAGGGCAAGCGGTATGCGGAGCGCTGGTGCGCGGTCAGGCTCTACCCGGAGATGCAACTTCAAGCGGCGGTGGCCCGGTTGCTGGACACCAAGCCGGCCGAGCCGCTCGAACCGCTGCCCTCTCTTCCTCCGACCCGTGAGCAGCAGCAACAGGCCCGGCGCCTGGCCGAGGCAACGGCCACCGCCACAGCGCGGGTCAGGGAAGCGTTGGAGCCGGCCAAGCCGCCGGCAATGAAGCCCCGCCCGAACGACGCCCGCAAGGCGTGGGTGAGGGAGGGGCTTCAGCAGCTGCAGCGTGGCGTCTGAGGGGCCGAGAGCGCTCCGCAGTCGCTGCGGATACTGCGTTTCTCTCGGTAAAAATGAACTTGCAACGCGTCACATAGCGGAGCGGAAATCAGGGGTAAGCCATTGAAACACATGTATTCTTGATGAGCTTCCCAAGCTACTGTCTACGTCGCTTGCAGATCCCCGACCGCGCATGATCTGGCACAGCATTGGCACAGATCGCACCAAGAGCAATGGCAGATATAGATAGCCCGATCGCCCGCTTCCCAAGGGGAAGGTCGCCCGTTCGAATCGGGCCGGGGTCACCATCCTCCGCAGCCACATGGCAGCCGCACTCCGGGCTTCTACAACAACCCCAGCCCACCCAGC